>CALGEF010000519.1 GCA_937881755.1 uncultured Acidobacteriota bacterium | reverse complement strand
CTAGTGCCTCGGCACGGAATCGACCAGCGCGCGGGCGGTGTCGTGGAACAGCGCCTTCCGCTGCGCCTTGGTCAGGCCGATCTGGCGGGAGCCGCGCTTCATGGCGCGGAGTTGTTCGTAGCGGATGAAGGTCATGTCGGGCAGACAATGGCCCAGCGTCAGGCTGTGATTGCCGGGGTGCAGCAGGCTCCATGCCCGGCCGAAGGCGATGTATTTGCCGCGCATCGGGCCGATCAGGTCGTCGCTTCCATACATCACCCGGTCGACGCCGACCCCGGTATAGAGAGCATCGAGCGCATCGGCCTCGCAGACGGTGGAGGTGTCGTACCAGATGTTCGGGATGCCACGCAGGGAAGCCGCCGCCGCTTCGATCGCCCAGGCGGAATAGCTGCGCGCGCAATGGGCAAGGCACCATTTGGCGCCCGGATAGCGCTCGGTCAGATCGCGCAGATCGCGGATGTTGTCCGGGTCCGCGATGGCGTCGCGTTTGGACAGGTGCATCATGATGATGAGGCCCAGCTCATCGGCCAGCGCGATCTGCGGTTCTGGCAGGAAGTCGGTGATCCGGGCCTCCGCAGGCGGTGCGCCGCGGGCGTAGACAAGATAGGGTTTCAGCCCGATCAGCCCGGTCCGCGCCAGCGTCGCGCGGATGTACCCGACCGTCATCTCCGGTTGGACGAGCATCAGCCCCGCCGATCGCGGGGCGCCCGAGACCTCGGCCGCGATCAGCGCATTGGCGGCCTTGGTATCGATCGGGCGTGGATAGGGGAAGGGGAAGGACAGCCGGTCGACCTCGCGCCCGGGCATCAGGGCCGCATCTACGGCATCGGCGATCGCCTTTGTGGCCCGCGGGAAATAGGTGCCGATGCTCGGCGCATAGGGGCCGGTGGCCTTGGCGGGATCGGTGTAATGGGTCCAGTCATGCAGATGCGTATGGACATCGAAGACCCGTGCGGGAACGAAGTTGTTCAGCTCCTCCTCCCATATCCGGGTGTCGAGTGCGCAGGGGCCCCAATGCGGATCGCTCATCTTCATGCCTTGTGATGGATCATGTTAACATCATAACATGATACCACTGGCGCAGGGAGGATGCGATGAACAAGGGGCAAGCGCTCTGGGATCGGGCGAAATCGGTCATCCCCGGCGGCAACATGCTGTTGTCCAAGCGGCCCGAGATGCATTTGCCCGACATCTGGCCCGCCTATTTCTCGCGTGCGGCGGGGGTGACGGTCTGGGATCTGGAGGATCGGGCATTCACCGACATGTCGCTGATGAGCGTGGGTACCAACACGCTGGGCTATGGCCATCCGTCGGTCGATGCCTCTGTGCGCGGCGTGATCGACGCGGGCAACATGTCGACCCTCAACGCCCCCGAAGAGGTGGCGCTGGCCGAACGTCTGGTGGCGCTGCATCCATGGGCCGACATGGCCCGTTTCGCCCGTTCGGGCGGGGAGGCCAATGCCATCGCGATCCGCATCGCCCGCGCGGCCAGTGGGCGCGACGGCGTGGCGATCTGCGGCTATCACGGCTGGCATGACTGGTATCTGGCCGCCAACCTTGGCGATTCGGCCGGTCTGGACGGGCATCTGCTGCCCGGACTTGATCCGGCGGGTGTTCCGCGTGATCTGGCGGGCTCGGTCTTTCCGTTTGCCTACAACGATCTGGAAGCGCTGAAATCGCTGGTCACGGACCAGAAGATCGGCGTCATCAAGATGGAGGTGTCACGCAGCGCCGATCCCGCCCCCGGTTTTCTTCAGGCCGTCCGCGACATCGCGGATGCGCATGGCATCGTCCTGATCTTTGACGAATGCACCTCGGGCTTCCGGCAGGCCTTTGGCGGGTTGCACAAGATCTACGGCGTCGATCCCGATATGGCCGTCTTTGGCAAGGCGCTGGGCAATGGCTACGCGATCACCGCCGTGATCGGGCGGCGCGCGGTCATGGATGCTGCGCAATCGACCTTCATCAGCTCTACCTTCTGGACCGAGAGGATCGGCCCCGTCGCGGCGCTTGCCACGCTCGATGCGATGGAAGACTGCCGGTCGTGGGAGGTCATCACCGAAACCGGGCGCGAGATCACCCGCCGCTGGCAGGACCTTGCCGCCTCGCATGGTCTGACGATCCGCACACGGGGCCTGCCGGCGCTGACCGGCTTTGACATTCCGGGCGCGCGTGGGCTGATCTACAAGACGCTGATCACGCAGGAAATGCTCAAGGCCGGATACCTTGCGGGCACCAGTGTCTATGTCAGCACGGAACACCGGCCCGACGTGTTGGATCGCTATTTCGAGGCGCTGGATCCGGTCTTTGCCCTTATTGCCGAGTGCGAGGACGGGCGCGATCCAGAGGCGCTGCTTGACGGGCCGGTGTGTCATTTGGGCTTTTCGCGGCTCGCCTGAGCGTTCAGGCGAAGGGTCTCGCATGGCGGCGAAAGCCGCCCGGGGTCATTCCGCGCGATTGCTGGAACGCCGCGCTCAGCGTTTCGGCATGGCCATAGCCGACCTGCCGGGCGATCTCGGCCAGCGTCAGGCCCGTCGTTGCCAGAAGCGCCTCTGCCCGTGTCAGCCGCAATTCGCGAAGGTGCGCCCCGGCGGGAGTGCCATGAACCTCGCGGTGGAGCGTGCGCAGCGCGCTTTCGCGTAGCCCGATCAGGGCGGCCACATCCACGAGGCTGCGCATCGCCCCGAGGTTCGCCGCCGCCTGATCCCAGGCCTGCGCCAGCCGCTGCGCCCGGCGGTCGGGTTCGGGCGCGCCGGTGCCTCCGTCAAAACCGTCGAGGATCGCGCGCAGGAGCCGCGTCCGCCGCTCTGTCGCCTCGGGGCTGTCCTTGGCCAGCCTGAGCGCGAGGCGGACAAGCGCCTGCAGATCGATCCGCTCGGGCGCCGGCGCACGCCGATGGCCCGCCCCCTCGGCCCCGCTCATCCAGAAATGGCAGACCGAGGCGGTCGCGGCACCGCCCACCGCCTCGCCGGAAAACGGGGTTCCCGGCAGGATCAGGATCCCGTCAGGGGCCGAAAGATCGACGTGGTCTCCATCCTCGAACCTGATGCGCGCGCGGCCCTGATGGATCCACAGCAGATCGTGGAACGGCCATGTGACCGGGCCGATCGGAAAGAGCCGGTCAAAGCGGCCATAGGCATGGCGCAAAAGGGCCGTGATGTCCCGATCCTCGATCATGGGGCCGATATTGCGCCCGATTTGTCGATATTCCTAGTCTGGCGTCGGATCTCTGGCTCCGCGGTTCCGTGGTCTTCGTGCTTCGATATCCCGCAACAGGGGAGAGAGATGACAGATGTCCGATCTTGATATGAATGACCTCGCGGCGGGGTTTGCGCGCGATGGATATGTGGCGCTGCAACCGCTGTTCGATGCAGACAAGATGGCCGAGATCAACGCAGAGCTTGACCGTTACATCGCTGACGTCATGCCCACCATGCCGGTCGAGGAGGTCTATTTCGAGAACCGGGACGATCGCTCCACGCTCAAGCAGATGCAGAAGCTGTCGGTCTATGACGCCTATTTCCGCGAGTTGATGGAAAACAGCGTCATCCGCGATCTGGCCTCGGCTGCAATGGGCGAGGCGGCGGTCCCGCAAAACCTGCAATATTTCAACAAGCCCGCCGGCATCGGCCAGCCCACCCCGCCGCATCAGGATGGGTATTACTTTCACCTGTCGCCCTGCAAGGCGGTGACGGGTTGGCTCGCTCTGGAACCGGTAGACGAGGAAAACGGCTGCATCCACTACGTCCGGGGCTCGCACAAGGCAGGCGGCTTCCGGTCCCATGGCCGGTCGAACGTGCTGGGCTTTTCGCAAGGCCTGATGGATTTCGGGACCGAGGACGACAAGGCCAACACCGTGGCCTTTCCCGGCGATGCGGGCACGTTCCTCATGCATGACGCGCATATCATCCACTGGGCTGGGCCGAACGTCTCCCCCGACCGGTCGCGCCGGGCGCTGGGCTTTGTGTATTTCGGCGAAAGCGCGCGGATCGACGAGGCGTCGAAAGCTGTCTACAAGGCGCGGCTCGAGGCCGAGCTGCGCGCCGAAGGGAAGATCTGAGATGTCGGGATTTCGCCCCCGGGGCATCTGGGGCGCTGTTCTTCTGCCGGTTCAGGGTGGTGATCAGATCGACATGGGCGCTCTGGCAGAACTGGTCGATATCCTTTGCGCCTCGTGCGTGGCGGGCATCTATACTAATGGCACGGCGGCCGAGTTCTTCAACCAGACCGAGACGGAGTTCGACGCGATAACCGATCTCGTGCTTGGCGTCGCGGGCCGGGCAGGGGTGCCGGTCCAGATCGGGGTCAGCAATTCCAACCCGCGCGTGGCCCGCGAAAGGCTGCGCCGGATCGCGGAAAGTGACGCGGTCGCCGCGCAGATCACGCTGCCCGATTGGTGGCCCCCGTCCGAGACCGAACAGGCCCGGTTCATCGACGGCATGAGCGAGGCATCGGACGGATTGCCGCTGATCCTGTATAATCCACCCACCGCCAAGGTTCGGCTCGACGTGCCGGGCATCGCCCGGCTGCGCGCGCGCAGCGCATTGCTCGTGGGCGTCAAGGTCGCGGGCGGCGATGCGGCTTGGTATGCACAGCGGCACGAGATGCTGGGTGACATGTCTGTCTTTGTCGCCGGTCACACCGTGGCCTTCGGGCGGCCCCTCGGGGCCGACGGCGCCTATTCCAACGTGGCCTGCCTGTCGCCTGCCGGGGCGGTGCGTCACTGGGACCTGGCCGCGACCGATCCCGAGGTCGCCCGCGATGTCGAGGATCGCTTCCGCCGGTTTCTGCACGAAACCATGATCCCCCTGGCTCGCGATCACGGCCTGTCGGACGCCGCCCTTGACAAGGCGATGGCCGCAGCGGGCGGCTGGGGCCCGGTCGGGCCGGACCTGCTCTGGCCCTATTCAGGCGCGACGCCCGGGATGGTCGAGGCGATCCGCGCAAGCGCGCAAGACCTGCTGCCCGACCTGATGGAAGGTCTGGCGATTTCCTCCTGACAAGAGTTACCAGTCAAAAGACGGACATCGGACACAGGCCCCTTCTCGCGTGTCACCGTCAGATGAACGCAAGGTGCCTAGACCTATCCATGCTGTTCTAGCAAAAGACATCATTTGGCTTCGATCTCCGCTCCGCCCAAGAGCGAGGTCTTGCGGTGCGGACGGACATAGGGGTTGCTACCTGGTCACTTCCGTTGTTGGCTTCTTGAGCACATCCCAAATGAGCAGGTCACATGGCTAAGATTTCGATTGCAGTGTTTGGAGGTGGTTCGGTCGGCTCATAATCCCTCAATTCGGGAGACGATCAGTTTCAAGCTGCTGTTCAACAGTTGTATGAACCTGACTGGTGCTTTGACGGGACAAACCTATGGTGAGTTGCTCGACAACCCCGATTCCAGAGAGCTCATTGTCGGGTTGGCAGACGAGACACTCGCGGCTTATGCGCAGGCTTTTGATTATCGACCCGCCGACAGCGGGCAGCACTATGTTGAAGAAGTCCTTAGCAAGATCATCTTCCCGCGGGCGCAGGATCACCGGTCATCAATGCTTCAGGACTTGTAAGCTGTTAGAAAGACGGAAATCGACTTCTTGAACGGGGCGATCATCCGGCTTGCAGATGATGCAGGGCTTCCTTCGGTTAGACATAAGAGCATCACCCAGCTCATCAAAGCCTGCGAGGCCTCCAAGGCGTTTAGCCATCAAGGTCGTAGTAGCCTTGAGGCGCGCTGATAGCGGCAGCAGCGAAGTCTCGCATATCGGACCCGTAAGGCGCCCTCCGAACCCCTGACGCCGGGGCCAACTGCCGGAGTGGTGACCCTGGTGCAGGTGGCGAAACTTAGTAGAGGAGAAAGCCGCCATCGGCGCGCAGAACCTCGCCGGTGACGAAACTTGCCGCCGGACCGGCGAGAAAGGCGATGACCTCGGCCATTTCCTCGGGTGTGCCGGGGCGGCCCAAGGGGGTCGTCCGGACGAAAGGCGATGTGGGCGTATGGCCGCTTTGCCATCCCAATTTCAGCGCGTCGGTCGTCTCGGTCCGGATGTCGCCCGGCGCAATCGCGTTGACCCGTATCCCCGCCTCTGCCCATTCCAGCGCCAGACTGCGCGTCAACGCGTCGATCCCGGCCTTGGTAGCGCAATAGGCGGCCCCGTTGAACTGGGCTGCACTGCCCCCGACCGATGATACATTGACGATCGATCCGCCGCTGTCGCGCAGCAGCGGATAGGCCTTCTGCGCCATGGCGAAGGCCGCGGTGAGATTGACACTGACGATCCGTTCGAAATGATCGAGGCTTTGCGTCGCGGCCGGCGCGAGCGCGGCCTGCCCGATGATGGCCGCGTTGTTGACCAGCAGGTCCAGCCGTCCGAACCGTGCCTCGATCGTATCGAACAGCGCGTCCCGGGCCGCGGCGTCGGTCACGTCCATGGACACGGACAGGGCGGTGACGCCCGATGCCGTCAGCTCATCGGCCACCTTGTTCAATGGCGCGGCATCGATCCCGCACAGGACGATCGTCGCGCCATCCCGGGCAAAGCGGCGGCAGGTCGCAGCGCCAATGCCCGTTCCGGCTCCGGTGATGACGACAACGCGTTTCGCCGTCATGATGCCGCCTCCGGGGCGGGCTGGAATGTGCCGGGCAGGTCGGATCGCCCGATCCGGATCGCGTCGCCACCCATGGTTTGCATCGTGCCGGGATCCTTGAAGCCGTGGCCTGTCAGGATGCAGATCGCGGGGCGGTCGCCCGTCAATTGCCCCTCCCGCGCCGCGGCCAATGCGCCTGCGACGCCGACGGCACCCGCCGGCTCGACAAGGATTCCTTCCTCAAGTGCCAGCCTGCGTTGCACGGCGCGGATCTCGTCCTCGTCGATCACATGGCCGGTGCCGCCGGTGGCGCGCGCGTGGCGGATCACCTCGTGTCCGTCCAGAATGAACCCCACGCCAAGCCCGCTGATCGTGGTTGAGGTCGCGACGGGGCGGGCCTCTGTCGCACCCTCGCGCAGGGGCGTGGCCACGGTATCGTTTCCCTCGGGCTGGACGGCATGGATCCGTGGGCCTGCCCCTGTCAGGCCCGCGCCGCGCAGATCGTCATATCCACGCCCGATCGCCACATACAGGCCGCCGCCGCCCACCGGAATGAAGACATCGGCCGCGTCGGGCGCATCCGCATGCAACTCATAGGCGATCGTCTTGATCCCCTCCATCGGGCCGGGGCAGATCGCATAGGCGGTGATGAACAGGGTCAGGCCGCGGGCCTCGGCCTCCCTCTCCAGCATCTCAGAGATTGCGCGGCTTTCCTCGGGGTCGATCGTGAACCGGTCGACCCGGTAGACCCGCGCCCCGTAGGCCAGCATCTGGGCCAGTTTGCCCTCGGGCGCATTTTCCGAGACATAGAGCGCGCAATCCATCCCGGCCGAGGCGGCAAAGGCCGCAAGTGCGGCGCCTGTGTTGCCAGACGAGGTGGCGATGCAGGACGTCGCGCCGCCGCAAAGCGCCTCTCCGATCGCAAGCCCCGCGAACCTGTCCTTGTAGGACCCGGTCGGGTTCAGCTGCTCCATCTTGAAGCGCAGATCGGGGATGCCGGCCTTGGGGCCGATGGACCGGCTCCGCACCAGCGGTGTGAAGCCCTGACCCAGATCAATGGCGCGGTCCAGCCCCGGAACGGGCAGGAAATCCGCATGGCGCAGATATAGGCCGTCGCGCGCCATGATGGCTCCCCCGGTTGATATGGGCCAAGCCTAGGGGCGTGGAGAGCGGAACACAAGCCGGGCGGCTTGGCCGCGGGGCTGAAATGTGCCAGTCATTTTCCAATGATGGACCGGAAGGGCACATGACATGACGCAAGTGACGGTGGCGCCTGTGGGCAGCCTCCGGGCGGGCCTTGGCGAAGGCCCGGTCTGGGACGAGGCAGCAGGGCTCTTGCGCTGGATAGATATCCGGCTCTGCCGCCTCTACGCCACCGATCTCGCTACCGGCGAGACGATATTCCGCGACCTGCCCGGATCGCCCGGTTGCGCCGCGCTGACGGATGACGGCGCGATCCTTCTGGCGATCGGGCAGGGGCTGTTGGTTATGTCCGCGACAGGTGACCTGCGCCCCGTCGCGGCCTTGCCGCCGGGGATGCCGGGGCGCTTCAACGATGGCAAGCCCGACGCCGCGGGGCGGTTCTGGGTCGGGACGGCGACGGCCGAGGGGCATTTCGATTGTGCCCTGTGGTGCCATGACCCGGGGGCGGGATTCTCGCGGCGGCTGCCGGGCATCTCGATGTCGAATGGCATCGGCTGGAGCCCGGATCGCCGGCGGATGTATTATGTGGATTCCGTGACGCAAAGTCTCGATGCCTTTGCCCATGACCCCGAGACGGGCGAGATCTCGGACCGTCGGGCGATCTGCAGCTTGCCGGGCGAGCAGCTGCCCGACGGGCTGTGCGTCGATGCCGAAGGCGGGATCTGGCTGGCCGTCTGGGGGGGCGCCTGCGTGCTTCATCTGTCGCCCGAAGGCCGCGAGCTGGGCCGTGTGACCCTGCCCACGCCATTGGTGACCAGCTGTGCCTTCGGCGGGCCGGCGTATCGGACGCTATTCATCACCACTGCATCCGAGGATGAGGACGATCCCTATGCGGGACTGCTCTTTGCGGCGGATGTGGGCGTTGCGGGCATGGCGCCCGACCGGGTGCGGCTGCCCTAATCGTCGGGATGAGCGCTGGCCATCAGCAGATCGCCCTTTGATACCCAGCGGCTGCGGCGCAGGAACATGGCGATGCCATCGGCCTCGGCCGGGATGGAGGCCAGAACGCGCCCATCCAGATCGGTGATGTCGAAACAGATGTCGCCCTTGCGGAGCGGTGCCAGCAGGTCGACCCGGCAATGGCAAAGGCCCGAGACCGGCGCCATGATCGCATGATCCAGATCGCCGCTGCCCGCCACCTGGAGCGGGGCTGGGCCGGGGTCGGGGCGCTGGTCGAGCATCCCAAGATGCGCCATGACTCCGCGCACGCCGGCCTCGTATCGCGACACGATCTCCGGCGGCGGGACGATCCCCCCACCGGCCTCGATATAGATCGAGGGAATGCCCGCATCCTGCGCCTCCGACAGGGTGCGGCCGGGCGGCAGGGGGGCGGGGTGGCGCCACACCACGGGCGCACCGAAGGCCCGGGCCATGGCACGGGCAGCGCCCCCCGTCGCCGCGGCATCGCCATAGCCCGCGAAGAGCGGGCAATGCACCGGCCCGCCGCCGCTGTGCAGATCGATCAGCGCATCGGCCGGACGGATCACATGCCGCGCGAGCAGCGCGGCCAGAACCTCGGTCGAGCTGCCCTCGGGGTCACCGGGAAAACAGCGCGCGAGGTTGCGCCCGTCGGACGGCGAACACCGGGTCGAGGCGGCAAGCGCCTCGGGATTGGCGGCAGGACACAGGATCAACGTCCCCGCCATCTCGGGAGGGTCGAGGGACTGCATCAGCGCCGATAGCGTCAGCGGCCCTTCCAGCTCGTCACCATGAACCGCGCCGATCAGCGCCAGAACCGGCCCCGCACGCGCGCCTGTCAGGGTAAAGATGCGCAAGGGATGGTCGCGAAGTGCCGTGGCAAGGCGCGTCTCACTCAGGCCGGGATTGGTCATTTCGGTGACCTCACGTTTCTGGGGCGCGCGCAGGCGCTTGCGCGATCTGCCACCCGGGTTCAACATGACCTGATGGAACCACATTCCCCACCTGATCCGAAAGCGCAAACATGACCGGTTCCTGTGCGCGTGGCCGTCGCGTGGCCGTCGCCTCGATCATGTAGGAGACGAACACCTTCTTGCCGATCCTCACAACAGTCGCGCTCTTTGAAAGCTACTACATCCTCCGGGGCTCCGAAATGCGCGAGGGCTTTGGCGCGGCCCGGGTCGAGATACCCGCCGTTCTCGCCACGCTCGATGCGGCGGGTGTCGAGGCTGTGCCCCTGATCGCGGCCTATGCCGCGGCCGCGGGGCCTATGCAGCGGCCAGATTTCGAACGTCTCGTCTCGGAGATGGAAACCCGGCTTGACGCGGCGGGTCCGGTCGACGGGTTGATCCTTGTGCTGCACGGGGCGTTCGTGATCGAGGATCAGCTGGACGGCGATGGCGAGATCATCGCCCGGATGCGGGCGCGCCTGCCGGACGGGGTGCCGATCGGCGTCTCGCTGGATCTGCACGGGCATATCACGCCCCTGATGCTTCAGCCCGAGACGTTCCACGTGGGCTATCAATGCTATCCGCATACCGACATGTTCGAGACGGGCGGACGGGTGGCCCGGCTGATGATCGACACGCTCGAGGGTCGGTGCCGCCCGGTCATGGCGCTGGCCAAATGTCCGGTGATCGTGCCCCCTGTCTGCGGACGCACGACCGATGGCCCGATTGCGGAGGTGGCCTGGGCCGCGCGCCGGATGGGGGCCGGTGGGCGTGTCCGCCATGCCTCGATCTTTCCGGTTCAGCCTTGGATCGACGTCCCCGATCTGGGCTTTGCGGCGCTTGTCTGCGCCGACGGCGATCAGGGGGGCGCACAGGCGGCCGCCGACACGCTGGCACAGATTGTCATGGATATTCACGATGAATTCCCGCTCGGCCTCACGCCGCTTGCGGAGGTGATCCGCATTGCCCATTCGAGCGACGGCATGACCCTTGCCGCCGACACGGGCGACGCGCCCACCGGCGGGGCCGCGGCCGATAACGTGGCGGTTCTGCGCGCGGCGCTGGGGACTGGTGCCGACCGCGAACCGGGCCTTACCCTTCTGACATTGTGCGACCCGCAGGCGGCGGGCATTGCCCATCAGGCGGGGGTCGACCGGGAGATCGAGGTCGCGCTGGGCCACCGCTTCTCTGTCCTCGATGGTGCGCCCCTGGTCGTGACGGCCAAGGTCATATCGGTTTCTGACGGGCGCTACGTGATGTCCGATGCCGGAGCGCAAGGGCTTGCGATGGACATGGGGCCCACGGCGGTGCTGGGCATCGGGCAGGTCCGCGTTCTTGTCCGCAGTCGCCCCTCGATGGAGTTGGACCGCGCGATGTATCTGTCGCAGGGGCTCGATCCGGCGGCGGCAAGGCTGGTCTTCGTCAAGTCGCCTTCGCATTTCCGGGAGAGTTTCGGCCCGCTTGCCGCGGGTATTCTTCTGGCCGATACGCCGGGGCCGACGCGGGCCGATATCGGGCAATTGCCCTATCGCCGGGTAACACGGCCGCCGTCACCTCTTGATCCGATCTAGGAGGTCCCGATGCGCCTGACCCTTGTGGCGAACCCGCCCGATGATACGAACCTTCGGGTGCTGCGCCAGCTGGGCGTTGAGGAGGCCGTGCATTACGACATGACAGGCCTACCCGAGGATGGCGCAGCACTTGATGCGATCGCGGCCCGATATCGGGGATTCGGCCTGAGATGGACGATCGCGGAATCGGG
Source organism: uncultured Acidobacteriota bacterium (assembly GCA_937881755.1). Classification (GTDB taxonomy): domain Bacteria; phylum Pseudomonadota; class Alphaproteobacteria; order Caulobacterales; family Hyphomonadaceae; genus Hyphomonas. The sequence continues at coordinate 1,916 of CALGEF010000519.1, read as the reverse complement.
CCCGCCTATAGACCGAATCGTCATGGGCAAAGATGGCTGGCAGGACCAGACCGAGCGCTACAAGCGCAGCTTGGGCCATCTGGGCAGGCTTGGGGTCGAGGTGGTGGCCTACAACTTCATGCCGCAGGTCTTTGACGATGCGATGGTCGTGCGAACCGCGATGGAACGGCAGACCCGGGGCGGGGCGCTGACCAGCGGTTTTCGCGTGGCTGACCTGGCGGCGCTCGACCTGCACCCCTTCGAAGAGCCGATCCCGCGCGACAGGATGTGGGACAATCTCGAACGGTTCCTGCACGACGTGATCCCCGCCACCGAAGCCGCCGGTGTCCGGCTGGCGCTGCATCCCGATGATCCGCCCCTGCCGGAAATGTGCGGGCTTCAGCGGATTGCTGGGAGCGTCGAGGATTTCGACCACATCCTCGGGATATCGCCGAGCCCGGCCAATGCCATAACCTTCTGCATGGGCTGTTTCGCGGAGGCCGGCCACGATATCCCGGCGCTGGTGCGCCGCTGGCAGGGACGGATCGGTTTCGTCCAAGTGCGCGACATCCGCGGCAGTTGGGACGATTTCATCGAGACATTTCCCGACGACGGGCAGACCGATCTGTTCGCGGTGTTCCGGGCCCTTGTCGAGACGGGCTATGACGGCCCGATCCGCAGTGATCACGCGCCGCTTCTGGCCTGCGACGACGGCGCCAACGACGGCTATGCGATGAGCGGACATATCTTTGCACTCGGCTATCTTCGGGGGCTTGCCGATGCGGCCGTTCGCGAAGGTCAGGCAACGGGTGTTTAGAGCTTGAACAGGGGGGCGATTCCGCCCATTCTTTGCATGTCATTTGATGGGCCAACCGCCAGATAATGACATCTGCCAACCGGAAGGACACGACATGAAAGATCGCCTCGAGACCCTGAAAACCTGCGCCGAAGAGCTGTATTCCGCCGTGATCTGCGACACGCTCGACAGCATGGGACTTCGGCGGCAGGCGCTCGATCCCGGGCTTCGCGCGGTGGGCGAGGGCATGTCGATCGCGGGGTTCGCCCGGGTCGGGATCTATATGCCGATCTATCACGACGACGAGATCGTGAATGTTTACGAGCACGAGATCACGCTTGTCGACAGCCTTCAGCCCGGGGAGGTGCCCGTCATCTCGTGCAACGCCAACCTTGGCATCGCGCCCTGGGGCGAATTGCTGTCGACGCGCGCGCAGTACCTGCAAAGCCCGGGCTGCATCACTGATGGCTGCGTCCGCGACGTGAGGCAGATCCGCGAGATGGGCTATCCCGTCTTTTCGGGTGGCACCAACCCCGTCGATACCAAGTACCGGGGCAAGATGATGTGGCTTGACGTGCCCTGCGTCATCGGCGGTGTGACGGTCAATTCCGGCGATCTTGTCGTGGCCGATATCGACGGTATCGTCTTCGTTCCGGCGGACAGGATCGACGAGGTCATGGAGGGCGCACTGTCCAAGGTGCGTTCCGAAAACACGGTGCGGGAGGAGCTTCGCGCAGGCCACAGCCTCGCCGAGGTCTTCGAGCGGCACGGGATCCTCTAGCCGGGGGCCGCGCCTCAGGACCGCCGGTAGAGCCTGAGAGACAGAGGCATCAGGATCAGCGCCAGAACGGCCGGCGCCTGCCGTGACGGTCCCGTCCATCACCCCCCGGACCGCCGTCACGATCCATGTGACCGGATTGGCCTGGACGAAGGCTTCTAGCCAGCCCGGCATCGTCGCGGGATTGTAGGACCTGTCGAATCAGCGAGACATCTTCTGTAATCTCCACTTGGGAGCGGGAGGGTGAGTTCAATGGCCAAAGACCAACAGGAAATCCGGCGCAAGCTGCGCATTCTGGATCACGCTGTGGCGTCGGGTGACGTCAGCAAGACCTGCCGATACTTCGGGATCGGGAGAGCCAGC
>CALGEF010000518.1 GCA_937881755.1 uncultured Acidobacteriota bacterium | reverse complement strand
GGACGTCGCCGACGCTCAGGACGCCGATATGGCTACCGAGGAGCCGCTCCAGTTCTGCCAGGGCCGCGTCGACCTTATCGTCGCTGCCGATTGAGACCACTATGACCATGTCGCTCGAAGCCGACATGTCGGTATCGCGGCTCCACCGAGTATCGCCGCCAAATCCGGAGATTGCCGGCAACACGGTGTATCCGGTCAATCCCGAAGTCTCGAGGATCTTGCACGCGCGCGGCGCGGCCATCCGTTCAATGATCAGTTCAAGGCGGCGGCGGACGTGCATGGCTCAGCTGGCTCCGGGAGAGATGGCGCGTGCCAGCCAGATATAAAGCGGCAGGCCGAGGATCAGGTTGAAGGGAAAGGTAATACCAAGTGACAGCGTGAGGTAGATCGAAGGCCGCGCTTTCGGCAAGGCCAGACGCATCGCAGCGGGCACGGCGATATAGGACGCCGACGCGGCCAGCGTGATCAGCAGGGCTGCGTCGCCGGCCCCCATTGCGTTCAGCGCCGCCACACCGGCCGCAAGGAGGCCGGAGATGAGAGGCATGTAGATGCCGAAGGCCACTGTGCCGGGACCGAGCTGGCGCCAGCCATTTCGCAGGCCACGCCCGGCAGACAGCCCCATGTCGAGCAGGAAGAGGCAGAGCACGCCCTGGAATGGCTCGGCGAAGAAAGGCGCGATCGCCTTCATGCCCGCCGCGCCGCTGATCCAGCCGATGATCAGGGAGCCGAGCAGCACGACCACCGAGGCATTGAGCAGGACCTCCCGGGCAAGCTCACCGCGGTGCGATCCGGCGACGTTCTCGCCTTGACCTGCGCCGCGATACGCAATGATCAGTGCCGAGATGATCGCCGGTACCTCCATCAGGGCTGCAACCGCGACCAGGTAGCCCGATGTCTGAAGGCCGGCCGCGCTGATCGCCTGCCCGGCTGCCACGAAGGTGACAATGGAGATTGATCCGTAATGGGCTGCGGTCGCCGCCGAATCCACCTCGTTGAGGCGCGTCGTCAGGCGCAGGAGGGCGTAGGCGATCACCGGCAGAAGGAAGGACAGGGCGACGGCGGAGACCATCACGAGCCCGGCGTCCCAGCCGAGGTCGCCTTCGGAGATGGCGACGCCGCCTTTCAGGCCGATCGACATCATCAGGTAGATGGCGAGGCCCTTCGCAAACGCTTCCGGAATCGTCATCTGCGATTTCAGCAGGGCGGCGGCGAGGCCCAGCAGGAAGAATAGCACGATGGGCGACAGGAGCGTGGCAAGAGCGATATCCATGCTGGCGCCTCCCTGCAGGCAGCAGGACGCAGCCTTTCAGCCTGCGCTCTAGCGGGCGGCCAGCCCCGGCGGCCAATCGCTAGTCAGGATGCAGTCGATAGCCTGATCCTATCGTAGGGCGCTTATTCGTAACGAAGCAACTTTGCTGCCGCACTGCGCAGCGGGGCTGCAAGCTCCTTCAGGCTCGCCTCAAGGGGCGACGTGTCCCGCCAGATCAGCGAGATTTCCCGCCGGGCGAGCGGGTGGTCGATCAACCGGGCATTCAGTCCCCGGTCGAGGCGCGCCTCGGAGAGGGCGTAGAGGCTCGGGAGGATCGCCACGCCGGCGCCCATTTCCGCCATCAGGCGGATCGCATCGAGGCTGGTGCCTTCATACTCGGAACTGACCTCGGCTCCGGACGCGGCGGCGAGCTCACGGATAATCGCGTTGAGGCGGTGGCCCTGGCCGAGTGTCAGCAGGGCGCGGCCCTTCAGGTCCTTCAGCCGTACCGGACCTTCGCCGCGCGCGAGCGGGTCTTCGGCCGGCGCGCAGACATACAATCGCTCTGAAAACAGGGGCTCGTGATGGACATTCTCGTGGTCGATCGGCGAGGAGATGATCGTGTCGAACTCGCCCTTCTGCAGGTGTTCATCAAGATCGACGGTGCGCTCCTCACGCACGCTGAGACGCAGGTCCGGAAAGCGCGTGTGCAGGTCGCGCGTCGCCAGCGGCAGCAGGTAAGGGCCGATGGTCGGCAACACGCCGAGGCGAAGACGTCCGGAAAGCTCCCTCCGGCCGAACCGCGCGACAGCCTTGAGGTCTTCTACTTCGCGCAGGATCCTGCGGGCACGGCGCACCAGTTCTTCGCCTGCGCCGGTCAGCATGGCGCCGCGGCGCGAGCGCTCAATAAGCTGGACGCCAAGGCTTGCCTCCATTTCGGCGATCTGCGCCGACAGGCTTGGCTGGCTCACATTCACAGCACGCGCAGCATCCCCGAACTTTCCGGTGTCGGCGACCGCGATCAGGTACTGCATCTGACGCAGGGTCGGTCTCATTTCATAGTCTTTCGCTATCGGTTTGAGACGGAGATTGGATTGGTCCTATCGTTATTCAAGCCCCACTTCAGCGATGAACCAGATTGTGGTTTGCAATGAGGAGACATCGATGAACTTCAATAACCGTGCCGCCGACGACAAGGTTATGGCCGGGCCAGCGAACATTTCCGCGCCGGCGACAGCAGCGGTTGCGCGGCCCGGCCATCCGGAACGCCGCGACTGGCGCAGGCGCCGTAAGGTCCGTGCACGTCGTACAGCGGGACTGAGAGGTGCGTGAAATGATCTCGCCGGCCGATTTTGAAGACCTGTTTCCGGACAAGCCGGTGAAGATGCGCCCTTCGCGGCGCAGATCCCCGAACGGGTTGCAACGCAAGCCGGCGCCAGCTGCCGCTCCTTCCCGCCCCCGGACCGCCCGGCGCCGCTAGACGCCTGGCGCACCTTTCCGCCGGCGGGCTTTCGCTCTCCCTGCCGGCGGTTTTTTCCCCGGATACCGCGTGATCGTGTGTGCCGGCGGAATGACATGCTGTAACTTTTCTTGAATGCCGTGCTCTCAGGCGTTTACGCGGCGGCCATATGGTCCGGCGGGAACAGGAATTGATCGTTTTTTGAACGAGGACGAACCTGGATCACGTAAGGATTGTCGGTCATGAATGCGGCCAGATGGCGCCTCAAGGCAGCGCAGACCTCGTCCACGGCGTGCGA
>CALGEF010000517.1 GCA_937881755.1 uncultured Acidobacteriota bacterium | reverse complement strand
ATGTAGACGGCGAGGAAGAACATCGAGGCGCCGTTGGCGTGGATGTAACGCAGGAGCCAGCCGAACGGCACATCGCGCATGATGCGTTCGACCGAGGCGAAGGCGCCGTCGACGCTCGCTTCATAGTGCATCGCGAGGATGACGCCCGTGATGATCTGGATCATCAGGCAGACCGCGAGGATGCCGCCAAAGACATACCAGTAGTTCAGGTTCTTCGGCGTCGGGAACGAGATCGCCGTATCATTGGCAAACCGGATGATCGGCAGGCGCTTGTCGAGCCAGCGCTCGAAGGCCGAGTTCGGTGTGTAGGTGGATTCATGTCCGCTCATCTAAAGGTGTCCTTCTCAGAGGGAGATGTTGACGACCGAGTCAGAGACCCAGCGGTAATTGGGGACGGGAAGGTTCTTCGGCGCAGGGCCTTTGCGGATGCGGCCGGAGGTATCGTAATGCGAGCCGTGGCACGGGCAGTACCAGCCGCCGAAGTCGCCGGTATTGCCCTGGGCGGGGCCGACCGGGACGCAGCCGAGGTGGGTGCATGAACCGGAGGTGACGAGGATCGTCTTATTGAACGTGCCGTCCGCCTTGGCGCGCAGGCGGTCTGCGTCCGTCTCGGGATCCGGAAGAGCCGCGAGGTTCACCGTTTCGGCGGCCGAAATCTCAGCTTCGGTCCTGTGGCGTATGAAGAAGGGCTTGCCGCCGATCAGGACGCGGATCTCGCCGCCCATCGGGACTTTCGACACATCGACATCGAGCGACGAAGCCGCCTTGGTGTCGGCAGCGGGGCTCCACTGGTCCACCGCGGCCCAGGCGAACATGCCTGCGCCGCCCAGCGCGACGGCGCCGGTCGCGATATGAATGAAGTTGCGGCGGTCGTCATCGACCGTCTCTGTATTTGGATGAGTGGTCTCAGCGGTCACGCACAGCTCCGTTCCGTGATGCAAGGCGAATACCGCCTATCTATTACTTGAGGTGGCTTCCCCGCACATTGCGGCAAGTGGGCGCGGGCGCGGCAATTCTGCACGCGCACAGGCCCCCCTGCCGGACGCGCGTTAGCGCGCCCTGACGAATGTGACAACAGGCCTCTTGCGAAACCGGCGCCCGGCGGTCCAGTGTCCCCTGATGGCCACGAAAACGAAAACCGACCCGCTCACCGACAAGAAAGCCCGCGCCAGCGCATGGTTTAAGGCTTTGCAAGCCGATATCTGCGCCCGGTTCGAAGCCCTTGAGGACGTGGCCGGCCCGCCGCTCTACAAGGGCCCCGCCGGGCGATTCGAACTGACCGAGTGGTCGCGCGGCGACGGCCAGGAAGACCTCGGCGGCGGCCGGATGGGCCTGATGCGCGGCCGGGTGTTCGAAAAGGTCGGCGTGCATTTCTCGCAGGTCCACGGGACGTTTTCCGAAGCTTTTGCAGCGCAGATCCCGGGCGCCGACAAGTCCGACGGCAGGTTCTGGGCAAGCGGCGTCTCCCTGATCGCCCACCCGCGCAATCCGCGCGTGCCGGCGGCGCACATGAATACCCGGATGCTGGTGACCAGCGAAGTCTGGTTCGGCGGCGGCGGCGATCTCAATCCCCTGCTCGGCTACCAGCGCAACCAGGACTACCCGGACACGGTGGATTTCCACGCCGCGATGAAGGCCGCCTGCGATACGCATGACGGCGTCGATTACCAGCACCTCAAGGATTATTGCGACACGTACTTCCACCTGCCGCATCGCAACGAACCGCGCGGCACCGGCGGCATTTTCTATGACCGTTTCAATTCCGGAGACTGGGAGAAGGACTTCGCCTTCACGCAGGAAGTCGGCCGGCAGTTTGCCGGGATTTACCCGAGCCTCGTCGGGCGCCGGATGAACGAGCCGTGGAGCGAAGCGGAGCGCGAGCAGCAGCTGATCCAGCGCGGGCGCTATGTCGAATACAACCTGCTTTACGACCGGGGCACGACCTTCGGCCTGAAGACCGGCGGCAATGTCGAGAGCATCCTCTCAAGCATGCCGCCTGTGGTAAAATGGCCCTGAAAATCCGTCCAAAAAGCGTCCACATGGGCGTGTGGAGAGTCCAGCCCGCTCAGCCGCCTTTGGGCGATGAGTTTTCGCGCAGCCAGACGGCATATTGCTGCTCGTCCCACTCCCCACCGGCGAGGAGTAGGACGCAGGCAATGACGTCTTCATCGGTCGCATCGAGCGACCAGCCATTCGCATTCAGAAAAAGTTCGGAGAGGATGAACCCGGTCCGCTTGTTGCCGTCAACAAAGGGATGGTTCTTGACCACCCCTGCCGCATAGAGCGCCGCGAGGTCGAAAATGTCCTCGACCCCGTAGGCGAATGCATTGAGCGGGCGGGCAAGTGCGCTTTCGAGCAGACCCGCATCGCGCACACCGGCAGCGCCGCCGTGCTCCGCAATCTGGTCTTCGTGAACTTCGTAGACCAGCCATTCCGGCAGCCATTTCGGCCGGGTCATCGGGCCAGAACCTTGAGGGCCTTCCTGCGGCGCTTCATGACGTCAGCCGCCATTTCGCGCAGCTTTTCACCCTCTTCGTCGCTGACGGAGACCATGATGCCATGGGCGGTGCGTGCAAAGGACACGGCATCGCCTTCGGAGGCCCCGAGCATGTCGAGCACATCCTTCGGCAGCACGACGCCGAGCGAATTGCCGATCTTGCGGATCTTGAGACGGGTCATGGGCGGGCTCCTGTAGCTACGTGGATTATAACATGGGTAGGGGCCTGGGGGAAGATAAGCGGCTCCCGGGCTGCACAAAGCCTGTTCAACCGCGATCCCGAGAGGACGCCTCCCTGAGGACAGCTTTGATCCGGAGCACCGGAAAGCCTATCTTCCGGATCATGGGGACGACATCGCGATCTTTCGACTGGCCAGGCGCTGCGCTGGTGGCGGCGGGCACGCTGGGCGCGCTGGCACTGGGCGGGATCCTGAGCCCCGGCACGGACGATCCCTGGTATGCCGCGCTGCGCAAGGCGCCGCTGAACCCGCCTGACATCGCCTTCTCTGTCATCTGGCCGGTGCTATTCGCGCTGATGCTGGCCGGCGCACTGATGGTCCTGCACTCGGCCGGCAGCTTCAAGCGGGCGAGCGCCGAGATGGGCCTCTACTTCTCAATGCTCGCGGCAAACGTCTGCTGGAGTCTGTTCTTCTTCGGCTTCCGCGACCCGGCGATGGCCCTCGGCGTGGTGATCGCCCTGTGGCTGCTGCTCGCGACGATGATGCTGCGCTTTGTGGTTCACTCCCCGCGCGCGGCGTTGCTGCAGGTGCCTTACCTGCTCTGGGTGACCTTTGCGGCCTACCTTAACTTCTATGCCTGGGCCTTCAATCCGGCATCCTGAGCCGCGCGACGAGCGCATTGCGGGGTAGTGTGAAGCCGGAGGCGATCCAGGCTTCTTCCAGCGCGCCGAGCGCCTTGCCGATGCCTGGACCTGCGAGGCCGGCCGCGAGTGCGTCGCTGCCGCCGACCGGAAACTTCGGACGCGCCCAGGCTGAAGCCCGCGCGGCGAGCGCCGCGAGATCGCCGCCCGCCCCCGATGCGGCCTCGATGACCGCGCGGTCCAGCACAGCCGGCGCGCCAAACCGGTAGAAGGCTTCGGCGACGGCCGCCTCCCCCGCGCCCAGGACATGCGGCACCGCCGGATCCGCCCAGGCGGCAAGGCGCAGGGATTCCTCGTTCGAGAACTTGAGCCGCGCCGAGAATTCACCCGCCTCGCGAAGGCGGCGCGGGATCAGCGCCATCAGGCGGCGCATCGGTTCGGGCGCGAGGCCCGCTTCTTTTTCCGCCGCCACGAGACCGGGCAGCAGGGCGGTGCTGGCACCCGGCAGGGCGGCTTCGAGTACGCCCGCTTCTTCCATCGCCAGCATTGCGGCCGCCGGATCCGGCGCCGTGATCATCCGCTTCAGCTCTTTCCAGATCCGCTCGGCAGCGATGTTCGACAGGCCTTCACGCTGGCGCGCGCAAGCCGCTTGCCCGGCCGCGTCGATACCTGCGCCGTACCAGGCGTTGAACCGGTAGAAGCGCAGGAGGCGCAGATAGTCTTCGCGCAGGCGCTGGTCGGCGTCGCCGATGAAGATGACCCGGCCGGCGAGCGCGTCAGCGATCGACCCCTCGATCACTTCGAACAGCGTGCCGTCGGCGCCGGAATAGATGGCGTTGAGGCGGAAGTCGCGGCGGGCAGCGTCTTCCGTCCAGTCCTGCGTGAAGGCCACGACCGCGCGGCGGCCATCGGTTTCGACATCCCGGCGCAGCGTGGTGATCTCGACCGGTTTGCTGTCATGCACCGCCGTGATGGTGCCGTGTTCGAGCCCTGTGGGCACAGCGCGGATGGAGGCCGCTTCCAGTGCGGCGATCACTTCGGAGGGGGTCAGCTGGGTGGCGACATCAAAGTCATCCGACGGCAAGCCGCGCAGCGTGTTGCGCACGCAGCCGCCGACATAGCGCGCGCAGCCAGGACGCGCGGTCTCCAGCGCGCGCATCACCGCGAGGTTCGCCGGCGCGGTCAGCCAGGCAGCTTTCAGTCGGTCAGTTGGGCGCATCACTCGGCGGCGCCTCCGGGCGCGGACGCGGAAGGCCGACATCCTGCGGCCGGTGCTCGCACGGATAGGAACGGGCCGGAATGATGACGCTGTTCTCGACCCGCTCCGGCTCGATGCACATGCCGCGGTCGCGCGGCTCCAGCGCGATCATCACGAACCAGGCGATGGTGGCGAGCGCGAGGCCGATCGCAAACAGCATTTGCACCGGCCATTTGCGCCGGCCGGCATCGACCGCCGAGCGCGTCGCCAGCAGGTAAAGGCCGAACACGAGGAAGGGCAGCGAGAAGATGAAGAGTTCGAAGAGCAGGCGTCCAGCCACGTCGGCGCTTCCTTATGATAGAACGGTTGCGGATCCTACATAAGGCGCGCGCAGGCGTTCAGGAACCCTGAAAGCGCCGCAGGCTCAATCGCTCTCGTAAAGCGTCTGGTAGAGGCGGCGGATGATACCGGCGGTGACGCCCCAGATGCGGTAGCCATTGTGGGGCATTTCATAATAGCGGCGGTTCTTGCCCTTGTAGAAGGTTTCGGCGGCGGTGTGGTTGGCCGTATTCATCAGGAAATCGAGCGGCGTCTCGAACACGGCAGCGACTTCGCCCGGCTCCGGCACGGGAACGAAATTATGCGGCAGGAGGCCAATCACCGGCGTGATCCGGTAGCGTGTGCCGGTGATGTAGGGGGCGCCCTTGCCGAGCACGTCCACATCCTGCGGGGCGATGCCGACTTCTTCGTGCGCCTCACGCAGGGCGGCGGCGACCTCGTCGAAGTCCAACGCATCGACCTTGCCGCCGGGGAGTGCAACCTGGCCGGCATGGTCGGCCATGGTGGTCGGGCGCAGGGTGAGCAGCGCGGTCGCCCCCTCCCGGCGCGGAATGACGCCGAACAGGACCGCCGCGGGGCGGATGATCGCGACTTCCTCAGGCGTGAGGAAATCCATATCGCCGCTCTCGATCAGCCGGCCGTCGCCGAGCGGCGGGTCGAGGCGCACGCGCACGCGCTCAATGAAATCGTCGAGACCCGAATAGGACATGGGTTCGCCTCAGGCCGCCGGGCCGAGGTGGAAGAAGGTGCCCCGGCTCCAGACACCGAGACGGTCCGTTCCGTCCGGGGCGGGCACGGCAAGCTCCACCAGTTCGTAGAAGACCGGGCGCGTCAGCTTCGCCTCAAGGCGGCCGCGCACGAGGACGTAAGGCGACGGCTCGCCGGTGGCGGGGTCGGTCTCGACGCGCAGGGGAGCGTCCAGCCCGGCGGTGGTCTGGTAGTCGAGATTGGTGAGAAATATCAGCGACTGGTCCGGGCCGGGCTCACCCGTCCGGTCGACCCGCACGGCGAGGAACGGGGCGTCTTCGACCTGCACGGTCACTTTCTCGTAGGGCGTGACGAGGTAGGTGACGCCGTCCTCGTCCTTGCGCAGGATGCGGGAAAAGAGTTTCACCAGCCGCTCGCGCGTGATGCGGCCGCCTTCGTGCCACCAGCTGCCATCGGCGCGGATTTCCATGCCGATATCGCCGCACTTTTCCGGATTCCATAGATGAACCGGCGGCAGCGGCCCGGCGAACTTGCCTTCCGGCAGGATGGCCTTAAGCGTGTCTTCGAGGCCAAAACTGCTGTCGGGGCTGGATGTCACATCTTTCTCCGCCAAAATCACGCCTTACAGATAGGCTTGTAACGACACGGCGTGAAGCCGGAGAACCGAGGCGAAATGGCCGATACAACATTAAGTCCTGCAACCGCCGTGGCGGACGCCGAGGCGGCGACCGAAGCGCTGGCCCGCGTAAAGTCCGAAATCGGCCGGGCCATCTTTGGCCAGGAGCGAGTGATCGAGCTGGCGCTGGCAGCGGTTCTGGCCGGCGGCCACGCGCTGCTGATCGGCGCGCCGGGCCTTGCCAAGACGCGCCTCGTGGAAGCGATGGGCACCGCCCTCGGCCTCGCCAGCCAGCGCATCCAGTTCACGCCGGACCTGATGCCCTCCGACATTCTCGGCTCCGAAGTGCTGGACGAGAGCCCGGGCGGGCAGCGCAGTTTCCGCTTCCTGAAGGGGCCGGTGTTCACGCAGCTGCTGATGGCGGACGAGATCAACCGCGCCTCACCCCGCACGCAGTCTGCCCTTCTGCAGGCCATGCAGGAGAAGCATGTGACGGTGGCGGGCGTGCGCCATGACCTGCCGGCGCCCTTCCATGTGCTGGCGACGCAGAACCCGATCG
>CALGEF010000516.1 GCA_937881755.1 uncultured Acidobacteriota bacterium | reverse complement strand
CGGACAATTATGCCAGCGAGCGCGATGAAGCCGATCATCGACGTCGCCGTGAACGCCGCGCCGAACAACCAGTGTCCGATCATGATGCCGATGAGCGTCAGCGGAACGGGTGTAAGAATGATGAGCGGTACCCGGAACGTACCGAACTGCGCGACCACAAGTATATAGATTCCAATCAGGGCGACCCCGAAAGCGAGACCCATGTCGCGGAACGTCACATATGTGACTTCCCATTCGCCGTCCCAGAGCAAGCTGGTGCGTGTTTCGTCCGCCGGCTGACCGTAGAGGCTGACGGACGGCTTTTCGAGCCCTTCAGCGGCCCAGTCGAACGCGTTGATCCGGTCTTCGATCTCGAACATGCCATAGATTGGCGCTTCGAAACGCCCTGCAAGTTCGCCGAGCACCATGTCGGCGAAATGCCCGTCGCGGCGAAAGATAGTGAGCGACCCGGCCTCTTCACGCAGCTCAACCAGTTGACCGAGTTCGGCGGGCGGCGCGTCTGTCCCGGCCAGGCGCCGCGGCACAGGGGTTGCGGCCGTCTGTTGTGACCAGCTGCGCTCCGAGCGCGGAAGGTAGACGCGGATATTGAGCGGATCCCGGCCCTCGCCGCGGGGCGAGACGCCAACGGTCTGGCCATGAAAGGCAAGGCGGATCGTGTCAAGAATGTCCGATTGCAGCACGCCCGCATCCGCAGCGCTTGGCTCATCAATGCCGAACGTCAGGCGGGGAGCGGCCTCGCCGATCGAGTTGTCGACATCGACGATGAAATCAGTCTCGATGAAGAACTTCTCGATGATCGCGGCTGTCTTGCGGCGTGCTTCAGGGGACGGGCCATAAATCTCAGCCATCAGGGTAGAGATCACCGGCGGACCGGGCGGCACCTCGACCACCTTGACACGTGCGCCCTCCGGCAAAGGAACGGCTGAAACGCGCTCGCGCAGGTCAAGTGCAATCTCATGGCTGGCGCGCCTGCGCTCTTCCTTTTCAGTAAGGTTGACCTGGAGATCTCCGAGTTCCGGGCTCGCGCGCAGGAAATAGTGGCGAACGAGGCCGTTGAAGTTGAACGGCGCAGCGGTTCCGGCATAGGCCTGTATCGTCGCCACTTCCTCGACAGGCGCCATCGCATCAGCAAGTGCAAGGAGCGCCCGCTCGGTATCTTCAAGCGCAGCGCCCTCCGGCAAATCGACGATGACCTGGACCTCCGACTTGTTGTCGAAAGGCAAGAGTTTGACCGGGACCGCCCGGTTGACCAAAAACAGCAATGAAAGCAACGTAGCAGCGCCCACCGCGATCAGGAAAATCCAGGCATTGCGCTTTGAGGCGACGATGGGGGCGGCCACACGGCGGTAGAATCCGCTGAGCCGGGTTTCACCGATATGTCCGTGCCCAGTGGCAGTCGCAGGCGCGTTGCCGGCGATCTTCATCATCAGCCAGGGCGCGATGCCGACGGCAACGAAGAAGGAGAACACCATCGCTGCTGAGGCGTTAGCTGGAATAGGCGCCATGTATGGCCCCATCAGTCCGGACACGAACATCATTGGCAGCAGTGCGGCGATCACCGTCAGCGTTGCGATGACCGTGGGGTTGCCTACTTCCGTTACGGCATCAATGGCGGCCTCGGCGCGGCCGCGGCCATCATTCATCGCCCAGTGACGGGCAATATTCTCGATGATGACAATGGCGTCGTCGACCAGGATGCCAATCGCGAAGATCAGCGCGAACAGGCTCACGCGGTTGATCGTGTAGCCCATCATCATAGAAGCAAAGAGCGTGAGCAGGATGGTTGTCGGAATCACGATCAGGGTGACCAGTGCCTCCCGCCAGCCGATGCTGAAAGCGATCAGGACAACGATCGAGACAGTTGCAAGACCAAGGTGGAAAAGTAGTTCGTTGGCTTTGGCATTTGCTGTCGCGCCATAGTCGCGCGTGATTTCCACATCGACGCCTTCCGGGATCAGGGGGCCTTTGAGAGACTCCAGCCGCTCAAGGACTTCGCTGGCGACTACAACGGCGTTCGCGCCCGGCCGTTTGGCGACGGTCACCGTCACCGCAGGCTTCGCGCTGAAGGCGCCGGCTTCGCCGGGCTGGATGGTCCAGACGCGGGAATCGGTTTCAGCGCCTGCGACGCGTACCGTCGCGACATCACTCAGATAGACGATGCGCCCGCCTGCGCCCCGGATCTGGAGCCGTTCGAGTTCGTGAACGGCGTTTATGCGGTCGCCCGCCTGGATGATCAGTGACTGTCCGTCCTGATGCGCGCGGCCCGAAGGCGAGGCGGCCGCGGCTGCGGTCACGCTCTGCGCCAGCGTCTGCAGGGACACGCCCTGTGCGGAGAGCGCCTGTACGTCGGGTTCAATCCGGAGCTCGAGAGGACGCCCGCCGATCACATCGGTCAGGCCGACATCCCTGACCTTGGTGAGCTCGTTGCGCAACTCGTCCGCCAGCATGCGCAGGGCCGTGTCGTTCCAGACATTGCCCGTGGATGTCTCGGGCGAAAGCGTCAGTGTGACGATCGGCACGTCGTTGATCCCGCGTCCGACGACCAGCGGCATGGGCACGTCATATGGAATGCT
>CALGEF010000515.1 GCA_937881755.1 uncultured Acidobacteriota bacterium | reverse complement strand
TGGTAGCCGGCGATTATGCCGACAGCCGGTGACAATCAGTAGTTGGAAGATCAGCTGGCGCTACGGGCGCGCCGGACCGGATTGCGACCGATATCGAAAGTGCGACCCAGATCACCACGGCGGCGGACCTCGACAATCGTCTTTTCTATTTTCATACAATGTCGGACCGTCAGGTTCGGGTGGTTGACCTTAAGAAGATGGATTTCGACACACCGGGCATGCGCATGATCACCTCAGGCGCCGACCGTTCCCAGACAGTGAGGGATATAACGCCCTGAGGCGGCGACGCCGTGGCAGGACGGGTCGATATGAGCGCCCGGAGCATTTAAGACTGGTCACATGGCCCGTCGGTCAGGCGGTCCATGGAGGCAGGCAGTCAATGTTGCCTTGCGGGCTTGCACGATTGTCCGCCGCGGTTTTTCCTGGAACGTGAGGCGCATTGCCCCCGGGGCCTGAGAGGGCCATAATGGAAAAGACGGACAGTATTCCGGACCCTTCGGCGGCGCGCGCGGGGGTTATTGTGTCATTCATGCTCCCTGCCCGCCCGGGTCATCCGGAATGTTCCTCCAGAGCGCAGGACAGGCAGCGCAAGCCCTCAGGTTTGCGACGTGTACGCACGCGTCCAGGTCAGGATACCGACTTTGCGAGCCGAAGCACAGGACCGGAGTTTCCACCCTATGGTTAATTCAATTATCTGATTTATTTCACGGATTGTTAGGCCGGGACGGGCAAATTGCTGTTCAAATTCGTGTTGCAACCAGAATGGGATCGACAATCTATGCGTACTTTTCTAAACTTTTTACGGATGTCGCTGGCAGTCTCTTTTGCAGGCATCTTGCTGGCTTCGACGGCCCAGGCTGCGCCTGCAAACTGGGAAGTAACCGAACGGAGCGGCGAGGTCAGCGTTGAAGCGGGCGGCGTTGTTGCCCCGGCAGAGCGCGGACTGAGCCTCAATCCCGGCGACGTCGTTGAAACGGGCGAGGCCGGACGCGCCGTTATTGTGCGCGGCGCCGAATACGTGATCCTGAGCCCCAGGAGCCGTATCAGGATTGCTGTGCCTGAGGCGGCTGACCAGACAACCCAGATCTCGCAGGCTTTCGGCAGCGCAGAATTCAGGATCGGGAAGAAAGAAACCGGCAGTTTCGGCGTC
This sequence comes from uncultured Acidobacteriota bacterium, assembly GCA_937881755.1. GTDB lineage: Bacteria > Pseudomonadota > Alphaproteobacteria > Caulobacterales > Hyphomonadaceae > Hyphomonas. The sequence continues at coordinate 27,239 of CALGEF010000515.1, read as the reverse complement.
AAGACACCCTACCTCGCCGCTGTCGTAAAAGGCACGGAGTTCAACGTGACCGTATCAGACGCCGGCGCCAGATTGCAGGTCACTGAAGGCAAGGTGGAAGTCTCCACACTGGATGGGGGAGCTTCAGATCTCATTGTCCCGGGACGCATTGCACGGGTGGACGCGGGCGATCGCCAGTTGCTGGTCGTGCTTGGCACCGATGCAAAAACCATCCGCTCGCCGTTCGCTGCAGAAGCAGGAACCCGCTCGGATGCGCCTTCTGACGACAGCTCCAATGCGGGCGGCCAGGCCTCGGCGGCTGAAGTCAAACCCGTCGGCGTCTTCAGGCCACTGCCAACGGGCGGACAGTAATCCGCATCCTGAGAAGAAAAGGCGCGGCCTTGATGGCATCTGCTCCGCGCAGATGTTGTCAAGGCCGCCCGCATAAAGAGGCCCGGGCCTGCAGTCGCGCATCTGGTTGCCGGTTGGGTGGGCCCTGGGCAGGTAGCGGTTGCTAGAGTCCGAGCTGGCCTTTCGACAGAATTCCGCGCTGGATTTCGTTTGAGCCGGCATAAATCGAGCCCGCCCGGTCGTTAAGGTATTTCGCACTCACCGTAACGGCGCTTTCGGGGCCAATAAGGGGCGTGTTCAGGCCCTCGAAACCGGGAACCGGACCGCCGGGCGAAGTATGGTGGGGCTGGAAAGGGGCGGCATATGCGCCTGCCAGCTCGAGGGCGAGTTCTGTCAGGTGCTGGCTGAGCTGCGTGCCGAGGATCTTCATCATCGATGCCTTGAGGCCAGGCGTGCCGCCGCCCGCCAGTTCCGACATCATCTGAAGCTCTGCCGCTTCGAGTGTCTGCGCATCCGCTTCAGCCCGGGAAAGCTTGCGGGCAAGATCGGCGTCGAGCAGGCCTTCTTCAGAGGCCGTTCGTCGAAGGCTGCGAATGCGTGCGAGGAGGCGAGGGCCGTAGGCAGAGCCCCCGCGCTCGAACTCGAGCAGGTACTTCGCGACTGTCCAGCCTTCATTGACCTTACCGATCACGTTGGCCTTGGGCACGCGCACGTCTGTGAAGAAAACCGCGTTCTGGATGTGCTCGCCCGATAGCATCAGAATCGGATCGACCCGCACACCCGGGGCGGTCATGTCAATCAGGATGAAGGTGATTCCCTGCTGCGGTTTGCCTGAAGCATCTGTCCGCACCAGGCAGAACATCATGTTGGCTTCGTGGGCGTGCGTCGTCCAGATTTTTGAACCGTTGCAGACATACGCGTCGCCGTCATCGACAGCAGACATGGTGAGCGCAGCGAGATCGGACCCTGCATGGGGCTCTGAATAGCCCTGACACCAATAGTCTTCGGCCGAGAGGATGCGCGGGAGATAGTAGTCTTTCTGCGCCTTGGAGCCGTGACCGATCAGGGCCGGGCCGCACATGCCGATGCCCATGGGTGAAAGGCCCGGCGCGCCGGCGCGGGCCATCTCCACGTCGAATATGTAACGCTTGGCGACGCTCCAGCCGGTGCCGCCATACTCGGCCGGCCAGGACGGCGCGGCCCAGCCTTGTCTGACGAGAATGCGCTGCCATTCGAGCGCAATTTCCTTTGACGAGTAGACACTGGTCATGCGGCGCGCGTAAGCGCGAAGGTCCCCGCTGAGATTCTCAACGAGAAAATTTCGGACCTCGTCTCTGAAAGTTTCCTCTTCGCGGGTGAAGTCGAGTTTCATGCGGTAACTTTCTTTGCAGGTTGGCGCTGGAGGGCTGCTTCGAGAAGGCGGGCGCGTTGTGCCTGGCTTTTCCAGAGGAAAGACCGCGGCAGGCCGAGCCTCTGGCAGGCCTGGGCCGGCGGGCCCGTCGTATCCGGAACGTTTTCGGCAATGCGCGCCAGGGATTTTACGGCGAAGCGCCCAGCTGGCGAGAGATCATATTCGGCGCCAAGTCCCAGCCGTTCGCGCACGGCATGCGGAAGGATTTCAACTGCGGCATTGACCACGGCGCTTTGCAGGCCCTTCGGCACGCCGGGCGCGGCGCGTCCGGACTTCATGATGCTGAGGAATTCGGTATTGATCGGGTGGGGTTCAAACCTTGGCAGCAGCGTTTGCATCATCGCCGTGAAGTCTTCTGCCGAGCGGATTTTCTGCTGCACCCCGTAGAGACCAGCCACCATCTCACCCTCGGCGAAGAAGCGTGCCTTCTCGGCCTCGCTCAGGGGGCTGACGAAACGGTCATAAGCAAAGAGAAAGCCATAGCTGGCCGTGGCGCTTACCCAGTCGAGCAGTTCGGGCTCGAGCGCTGTGTAGGTCTCGCCGGCCGGCGTGGAGCCGCTGACGCGCGCGTGCATGTTGGTCACGCCCTGAATTACCCTGCGCGCGGCGCCCTGAGGGCCGTAGATTCCAACCATGGCGGCAATGCCGGTGCGTCTCGAGCGGCCTATGGGGTCGGTTTTGAAAACGGAATGATCCCAGACGCCGGACCTGATCCGGGCATCGGCAAATTCGAGGAGAACAGCGCAGATGCCGCCGATCGCCAGCGCGACCGGGTTCTTGAACACCTGCCAGGACACAGAGTCCGGGCTGGTAAAGGCGGGTTCGCCAGCCGGCGCGGTGTAGTCGACCTTCCAGCCAAGATAGGTCCTGAGCGTACTCATCTCCGTTTCCCTCGTTCACGGGGAACAGGTAGCCCGGAAAGGAGGGGCGACAAAGCCTCGAAGTTGCGTCAGATGCCGTTCGGGCAGACCTGGCCTCAGTCCAGCCCTGCCGGTGCATTGCGGACATCGGCGTTCATGCTGGCTACCTTCACGCTTATCACATAGGCCTTTTTCGAATCCATGCTGGCAAGGATAAGGCCTGCCTGTTCGCTGGGCATGAGGCGCAGGAACCCGGCTGCGAAGGCGGGGTCCATCTGGTTAAAGATTGACGCTGCCGAATCCGGTTTCATCGCACTGTACATGCCGGCGAGGTGTTTGATGTCCTGATCCGAGGCACCCTGGATCTGTTGCCAGCGTGTTTCCAGGGTTGTCTGAAGAGCCTGCAATTCGGCGGTCTGGGTCTGGAGTTCTTTTTCCCAGGTCTGGAGCGCCAGCTTTTCATTCTTGAGCTCTTCCTTCTGCGATTCAAAAAGCCACTGGTCTTCTGCCACCATGGCCGCTGTCTCGGAGGTGAAGCAGACTTCGCTTGGGCCAGCTGCGCCCTTCGCATCTGTCCCCGGCTTCGCAGCGCCCTGCGAGGCAGCGGCTGAAGGCGCGAGGGCTACATCTTCAGCGAAAGCGAGACCGTTCGGGAGGAAGCGGGTAGCGCCGCCGATCGTAAACAGAACGCCCAGCGTCAGCAGCACGTGTGAGGTATTTTTCTTGACGAGAGACATGGTCTTCTTCGCGGCCTTCCAAAGGATCCCGGAGGCGGCTCCGAAACCTTAACAGAATGTTTCCGGAGACTTTCGACGGATTGGGCTAATTTTTGGTAAAGATCTGTGGCAGTGGTGGAGAAGGGCTATCTTTTCGTCCCGGATCAGGCTCTCCGCGGGCGGGCAGTGCCGGCCGTCCCGGCCGGCTCGAGACTGCGTGAAACCTCTTCGGTCATGACACGCATCTGGCGCATCACCCCGGTCATCTCATTGATCCGCTCATTCGACTGGTCGAGCGCTGTGCGCATCATCATGTAGAGGTCCATCTGGGCGGCCTGGACCTCGTCGGTTGCATTCGCCCTGGCTTTGTCAACCGAAGCGATTATCGTTTCGAGCTTCTGGCAGGTCTTGTCAGCCTCCGCGATCAGGTGGGCGAGGCGGGTCGCCATCGATTCAACGCGCACGCGCGTGTCCTGGGTGGTCGCGGACATCGTGGCTATGGAGGTCGACAGGGCTGTGATTGTTGCGCCAAGGCCGTCCTTTGTGTTCTGGAGGGCTTTCAGCCGTTTGCTGAGCACAAAGCAGTACACACAGGCCGCAAAGGACACGAGAAAGATCGCTATGTCGGTCGGCTGAACAATCATGTCCCTACCTCAGGAGGAATTGTGTGATGAGGACGCCGTCTGTTACTCCGTCTCCGAGGACGAGTTCCGCCCGGCGGGTCAATTGTTCCCGCATCCTGGGGTAGAATCCGGGATCCTCCAGGTCGGTCATTTCGATCGAGCGCAGATAGGTGTTAAACGCGTCAGCCAGCATCGGTTCGGCTTCTGCCACTGCTTTGGCGCCGCTGGCATCCGTGATGATCGAGATGTTCATCTTGAGAAAGCGGGTCGCGGGGGCGCTGCCGACGGTGATGAGCACTTCGGGCAGCTCAACATAGGACTGTCCGGGCTTGGCGGCCGCTTCGATGACTGGCTGGCCCTGCGGGGACGACGGGCAGGCGGCTGTCTCGGCCGCAGGGGCCGGCGTCAGCAGGTATACCAGGCCGAAGGAGCTCACGAGCGCGGCCGCGCCGAGCATCACCAGACCCATAAGCCCGCTGGCCGGTTTTGCCCCTGTCGCAGCATCACCCGCTTCCGGTTTTGCCTCTGCCGCGGGATCAGCCGCCTTAGGTTTCTTTTCTGGCTTTTTGGCCATTCACGACCCCGAATTCTATCACGCAGTGCTGAACTGAGTAGAACTATCCTGAGTAAAGATAACCTTAACGAATTGGCGGCTAATTTTAATCATTAGGCTTGATTCGGACCCTACCGGGGTAGTTTGTTTATGAAATTCCTTGATACACTTAGGGCTCTGTCGCTGCCGCGCCAGCTCATGCTGGCGGGCGCGGTGCTGGGCATCGTGATGGCCATGAGCTTCATGGTGCAGGGTGTGACCAAGGAGCCAATGGCGCTTCTGTATTCCGGTCTCGAGCCGCAATATGCCGGCGAGATCATCGAAAAACTCGAGGGCAGCCAGACGCCTTACGAGCTTCGGGGAGGCGCCATTTTCATTCCGCAGAGCCAGCGCGACGAGGTCCGTTTTGCCCTTGCCAGGGAAGGCCTGCCAAGACAGTCGGTGCAAGGCTATGAACTGCTGGACGACGTCAATGGTTTCTCGGTCACCTCCGAAATGTACAATGCCTCCTACTGGCGGGCGAAGGAAGGCGAACTGACCCGTACCATCCAGGCCATACCCGGCATCACCTCCGTGCGTGTCCACATTGGAGCCAGCCTGCGTTCGGGGTTTTCGCGTTCGCAGCCTGCGCAGACCGCGTCGGTCACCATCGCGACGGCTTATGCGCTGTCGCAGGAGCAGGCCGAAGCCATTCAATACCTCGTCGCTCTGGCGGTCTCGGGGCTGAACCCGAAAGACGTCGCCGTAATCGACCCGTCCAAGGGCATTCTTGCCGGACCGAAAACTGATAAGGACGCCGAGCCGGCGATGGCGGCCGCCGACCAGGCGAGCGCGCTGGAACAGAAGATCACGGGCCTTCTGGAAGCGCGTGTTGGCATTGGCAATGCACGCGTTTCAGTATCGGTGGATGTCAGCCGTGAGCGCCAGCTGGTTTCAACGGTTGCCTTTGACCCGGAGTCAAAAGTCGTCCGGAGCCGGACAACAAGCGACGCGGCCGAGTCCGGCACTGGCGGCGGGGGCGCGCTGACCGTTGCAAGTAACCTTCCTCAGGAAGAGGGCGCCGCCGCCAGCGGTGCAAGCAGCAATACGTCGAAGAACTCGTCGGAGAACATTGCCTATGAGATTAATGAGACGCGTACCGAGGTTGAAAAGCTGCCCGGCCAGATCGAGCGCATCTCGATTGCGGTGCTGCTGAATGAGCAGTCCCTGGGTATTGACCCTGCAGCAGCCGACGCTGCGACAATCCGTGAAAAGATGATCTCCGACCTGCAGGCGCTGGTCACGTCAGGTGCAGGCTTGAAAATGGAGCGCGGCGACTCGATCTCTGTCGAGCTCATGCCTTTCCAGGAGGTGGCGCAGACCGATATGGTGCCCGCACCGGGCATGATACAGCAGCTGGTCGAGCGATATCTCTGGTCCGGATTGCAGGCCCTGCTGCTCGGCGTCGTCGTGATTGCGCTGGCCTTCGGCGTAGTGCGCCCGATGCTGGCCCCGAAAGAGGGGACCGCCGCGCTGGGTGGCAGGTCAGATCAGGGCGCAGCGATGGGCGGTGCAGGCGTTGCGTCGGATTCCGATCCGTTCAACTACCTGAAGGATTATGCCAAGGAGCGCGAGGACGAGACGGCCGCCTTGCTTCAGCAATGGCTGAATGAGGACCAGAAGGTCGCCGTTAATGAGTAAAGCCCTGTTCCTGAGCCTTCCCCGGTTTGACGCCAATGGAGGCTTGTTGCCACCCACAGATTGGCTGCGTTCCTTCGACGACACGGGCGGCCGCCGCTCGGCTCCCGCTGACCGGGCATATGACGAGCCGGCGCAGTCTGTGACGCCGGTCGTCCAGGCCACTCCGGCACAGCTCGACCTTCGTAAATTGGAAGCATCGCTGACAGTGCTGAACGCAGGGCTGGATAAGATCGAGCGCGGCGCTCAGGCGCAGACCCTCGAAGCTGTGCAGTCCATTGCCGCCAGGTTGTTTCCGCTGCTGTCGAAAGATTTCCTCGCCGAAGAAATCGGACGTCATTTGCCGAAACTCGTTCCGCCGCTCGCGGCTGCAGTTGAGATCCGCGCGGATGTTTCGTTGACAGATGACCTGCAGGCGATGCTTGAGCGAAATCCAGCACTCGCCAGTCGCTGCACGGTCTTGTCCGGTGCAGGGCAGGGCCGAGTCGACGTTTCCTGGCAGACGGGTGGGCTGTCCTTCGATTTTGAAGGCCTGCTGCAAGCCTGCCTTTCGCATCTGAATACAACCCAAACCATGACCAAGGAGTAGAGGAATGGCTCTTCCCGACAAAGCATCGGCCGATACAGCCGCCGACGAGCGCAGGGATGCGAGCGGCCGGAACGCGCTCCGCCGCTCCATTTACAGTGTGCCCGTGACCGTGACCGTTTCGATTGGGCAGAAACGCCTCAGTGTGTCCGAGATTCTTGAGCTGCAGCCGGAATCAGTTATTCCGCTATCGTCGCGTATCGAAGACCCGGTCGATCTGACGATCGAAAATCGTCTGATTGCCCGCGGTGAGCTCATTGAAACCGGTGACGGCCAGATTGCCGTGAAGATTATCGAGATCATTGAACGCATGCCGGACGAGAATGCCTAACAGCGCCACAATTCTGAGACTTCTGCTCCTGATCGCAGCGGCGGCATTCCTGGCCGGCGCTGCGCAGGCGCAACAAGCCGTGCCAGGACAAATTCCTGCACTGGAGGGATTGATCAATCCTGGCGGCGACGGCCAGCTCAGCAGCTCGGTCATCCAGCTGCTACTGCTGGTGTCTGTACTGAGCCTTGTGCCTGGCATAGCCATGATGGTGACATGCCTGCCTTTCATGGTCATCGTCTTCTCGTTCATGCGCCAGGCCATTGGCGTTCAGCAGGCCCCGCCCAACATGATGATCATGGCGCTGGCGATGTTCCTGACCTTCTTCGTGATGGAACCAGTGTTCATGTCGGCCTGGGAGACGGGGCTCCAGCCCTATATGGACGGCGCGCTCAGCGAAGAGCAGGCCTGGACGCTGACGACTGAACCGTTCCGCGAATTCATGATGAAGCGTACCGATCCTGAAGCCCTGATGACGCTGGCTGACGCGGTCAACAGGCCTGTGGTTGAGGGCGAAGCACCGTCATTCTCGCTGCTTTCAACAGCCTTCATGCTGAGTGAAATAAAGCATGCCTTCCAGATCGGTTTCGTAATCTTTCTGCCGTTTATGGTCATCGACCTGGTGGTCGCATCCGTGCTGATGGCTGTCGGCATGATGATGGTGCCGCCAACGGTCGTGTCATTGCCGTTCAAGCTTGGGTTTTTCGTTCTGGCGGACGGCTGGCTGAAGATTACTGAAGCGGTACTCAGAGGTTATACGTAATGGATACGCCCGTTAAGCGCGGCCGGCCTGAAATGGCGAGACAGGCTGCTTCGGCTGGTCAGGGTTCCCGCCCGGGCGTGATTACGGCGTCGCAGCGCGCTGCGGTGATTATTTCCCTGCTCGGCGAAGCGGCGGCCAAGCCAATTGTCGAGAAACTTGACGATGTCGCGCTCGCAAAGGTCATCAGGGCGCTCGAAACCATCTCGATGCTGGCCCGGGAAGAACTTATCGAGATCGTGGTCGATTTCATCACCCAGCTTCGGCAGAATGCGGGAGCTATGCGCGGCGGCGCTGCAAAGGCCCGCGAAGTCATGTCCGGTATCGTGGACGCAAACCGGCTCAGCCTTATTTACGGAAACGCTACCGAGACTGCAAACCCGGGTGGTCACGAAGCCGGTGATGTCTGGACGCGTCTTTGCAAGCGCGAACCGAGCGTGATTGCCGAATATGTCAGCCGCCTGTCGCCCAACATCATTGCCATGATTCTGCGCAAGCTGGACGCTGGCATGGCGTCAAGCATCCTCTGCCTTCTCCCGGACGATAAAGTCAGCCCCACACTCGGACAGATGGTCGATTCCCCCAAGGTCGATCCTGGCATCGATTCTGTCATTGAGCGGATGATCGAGATAGAGTTCCTCAACAATAAAGAAGAAGAAGGCACAGACGCGCAGGACGCCTACCTTGAAACGATCGGCGAAGTCCTGAGCCTGATACCAGACAGCAAACGCGATAGTCTCGTGAGCTTTCTTCGCAGTGAACACGAGGCGAAACTGGAGATCATCCAGAAGGGGCTGTTCACAATCGAAGCCTTGCCGGACATCCTGGCGCGCAACTCGGTGCCGGTGGTGTTCAAGGAGATAGATCTGGCCGTTCTGACCAAGCTTCTCGCGAGCCTGCGTGAGAACTATTCGGCGGTGTCGGACTACCTGCTCGGCAATATATCGTCGCGCCTGGCGGATTCGATGCGCGAAGAAATGAAGGATTTGCCGAATGTGCCGCGCGAAGTTGCAGACGAGCTCCAGCGCGAATTCCTGACCGCCCTGATGGGGCTGAAGCGCCGCGGACTGATCACGATGATCCGTCCGCCCCCGAAGGAAGAGTAGCCGGCATCCGGACTATCGGATTATCAGATCGGCGTGTATCGAACCTGCTGTTTTCATGGCCCGGATAATATCTGCCATTTCCTGCGGCGATACGCCGAGGGCGTTCAGGCCATTGATCAACTGGGACAAGGTCACGTTCGGCTGGAGGAGTGCAATGTTGCCGCTGCCGGTTTCTGTGATCTGTATATCGGAGCGCGGCAGGATGATCGATTCGCCTTGCGCAAACGGGTTCGGTTGAGAGGCGACAGGGTATTCGGTCACGCTTATCGAGATGTCGCCTTGTGCGATGGCGACTTTAGAGATCGTCACGTCTTCGCCAAGGACAATTGTGCCAGACTTCTCGTCAATGACGATGCGGGCAGGGGAGGCGACCTGCACCGGCATATTCTCGATGCTGGCGAGCAGGCGTGCGGGTGTGTCTGTCAAGCCGCGCAGGTCAAGCTGGACTGTGCCCGGATCGAGCATTGAGGCGATCGGTATCCTGAATGCCGAGTTGATGGTGTCTTCGATCCGCGCGGCCGTCGTAAAATCCGGATTGCGCAGGGCGAGGACGATGCTGTCGCGATCATTGAAGTCGAAATTGACCTCGCGCTCAATCCGCGCGCCGTTTGGAACAGAGCCGCCGGTCGGGGTGCCGCGGGTCGTTCGCGCGGCTTGCGCCTTGACGTCGATGCCGCTGACAATGATGCTGCCCTGGGCGACGGCGTAGACTTCGTTATCCCCCCCCTTGAGCGGCGTCAGGATCAGGGTGCCGCCTTCAAGGCTGCTGGCATCGCCTATGGAGGAGACCGAGACGTCGATGCTGGAGCCGTTGCGTGCGAAAGCCGGCAGGGACGCTGTCACCAGCACGGCGGCCACGTTCTTCGGCTTGATCTCTTCGCCCTGAACGTTGACGCCCAGGCGCTCCAGCATATGGGTGAGAGAATCTTCCGTGAACGGTGAATTTCGTACCGAGTCGCCGGTGCCGTTCAGGCCGACCACGATGCCGTAGCCGACAAGGTCATTCTGGCGCACGCCTTCGACATTCACGATGTCGCGGATGCGCGACTGGGCGTCTGCATGGGGTGCTGCGAACAGGCCTGAAAGGCCCAGGGCGGCGGCGAGTAAAACAGACCACTTCATGACACTACCTCAGGAAATTCAGGAGCGACAGGGACGAGAGCCGGGAGGTCAGCATGTATGAGGCTTCCAGGGCAGTCTCGAGTTGCTTCAGCGCCGAGGCCGCCTCGTACTGGTCGCGGCCCCACAGGTTGTTCAGTTCCTTGGTGAAGATGGTCTCTTCGATATCGAGGGAAGCCTTTTCCATCTCGATCTGAGATTGCGTCACGCCGCGGTCCGCACGCAGGTTGGTCAGGTCTGACAGGCCAGCGCTCACCTGCTCAGCGCCGGCCATTGAAATGTCCGGATTGGCCTTGAACAGGGCAGGGCTGCTGGCGGGATCCGACAGGGCCATCACGGCGAGACCGGAGATCAGCTTGACGATGGAGGCATCGTTTGCGGTCACGGCATCCGGATCCGAAGCATCGATGGCGCTGCGCAGCGCTGAGGTCTGCCAGCCGCCGCCCGGCGCATTGAAATAGGTCTCGAGGGCCACGGCAAAGTCGGTTGCGCTGACGGCGACATCTGCAAGGCTGCGAATGGCGGCAAGTAGATCGCCGGGGCTTCCGAGGGGCTGGGTATCTGTTGCATCGCCCGCGAAGAGAAAACGTTCGCCAAAGCGCACGTTCAGCAGATTGAAGACCTGCCCGAGCGCTGCCTCTGCATCACGCGCTGTCAGGCCCTGGAGCCTTTCATCCTGGCTGATGAGGGCGTCACGCATTTTTGTGTCGAGACCGGTGACGCGCTCGTTGATCAGGGTCAGGCTGCGCTGTGTCACCTCGAGGCGCCCTTCGCGGAGGCTGACCTGTTCGCGCCGCAAGCCGATGTCTTCGACGGCTTTCTGGCTCAGCATGGCAGTGCCAATCCGGCCGGAAAGCTGCGCCGTGAGATCGGAATAGCGCCCTGTCGTGGCTTCCTGCGCGGTTCGCGTGATGCTCTCGCGCAGGCTGGCGACGGTCTGGCCGAAGGCGGGGGAGATGATGTGGCTGGCCGGGGGGGGAATCCGCATGGTCTCAGATATCCAACAGAGAATTGATCATCTTGCCTGCGACCTCGATGACGCGCGCATTTGCGGCGTAGGCCTGCTCGATGAGCAGCAGGTCCTGCATCTGGCTGTCGAGATCGACGCCGGTTGCCGACCGTTCGGCTTCGAGGAGTATGACATACTGCGCCTGAGACGAAGACAGGGCGGTTTCGTGAGAGACCCTTGCCTGGCCTGCGAGCGACGCAATCTGCGCCGCCATGCCGGTCGAAGAATAGCCGCCCTGAAACCCGCTCGTGCTGACCGACTGGACGGCTGTGAATGCGTCAAACAGGCCCTTAAGGATCGACTGGTTACCTGCGTTGCCGGGCGTTGTGGCTTCGAGCCCGTCGCGCAGGCGCCAGGCGGCGCCTCCCTGCTGGGGGTCCACCGCCGCGTTGATTGATATCCTGCCAGCGAGGCCGGCCCCCCCGCCGGGGTCAGTGTCGACGAACAGTCCCGGGTCGCCGGGTGTCTTGGTCGGATCGATTGCATCATCAGACAACCGGTTGATGAGATCGCTGGCAATCGTGTCAAGCTGGTCGCTGAGGTCAGTGAGTTCCTGGTCACGCAGTGTGAAGAGGGCGCCGAACATGCCGCTGGAGACCGCGCCGAACGACGACGCGCCCGGCGTGATGTCAACGCCGTCAACGCTGATACCGGACAGGTCGCCGCTGGCGAGTGTCTGACTGGCGCCGAAGGCCGGGGTGGGCGTGAACTCTATTGTCCGGGCGTTGCCAGCGAGCAGGAAGACACCTTCCGGCGTCATGATATCGATCTTGCCGTAATCGCGTTCGATCGCCTGGACCGGAATGTATTCTGCGATCGCGTCGAGGATACGCTGACGTTCGTCCAGCAGGGCGGCGGCTTCAGGGCTGTTGCGGTTGGCGCCCGCAAGGCGGTTGTTGAGGGTCTCGACCTGTTTCAAGGCCGAGTTTACCGCGCTGACGCCCTCAGCGATCTCGCGGTCCGCCTCTGCGCGCTGGGTTGAGACAATCCCGGAGAGGCTTTTGAGCTCACTCGTTATGTTCCTGGCCGCAGTTAACAGGGCAGAGGCGCTGCTGGAGGATTCCGGCGTCGCAACCGAGCGTGAGAGCGCTGTTTCAAAATCAGAGAAAGTCCTGAACAGGCCGTTCCCGTTCGCCGTGTCGCCTATGCGGCTGGAGATGGACTGCCAGGTCGAGGCCAGGACATTGGACTGCGAGACGTCGCTGGTCAGCTCGCGGCGCGCAGCCTTGACGGCGCTGTCCTGGGGCCGGCTCACGCCGATCGCGGTCACCCCGTTGCTCTGTCCGCCGAGCATCGATTCACTCAGCGTGACCGACCGGCGGACATAGCCGGGGGTCGCCGCGTTGGCGACGTTGCTTGCGGCGATGTCGGCCCTCAGGCTGCTAGCCTGGAGGCCGGACTTCGCGGCGGAGATGGCGCTGGAAAGACCCACTTAGAAGTCCGCCTTACCGTTCTGGTTCTCTATCGCTTCAGGTTGGTTGTTTCCTGAAGCATGTCATCAACCGTCTGGACGATCTTCGCATTCGACGAATAGGCCCGCTGGGTTTCGATGAGATCGGTCAGTTCGGCCGCGATATCGGTGGTCGACTCCATCAGCGAGTAGCCCGCAACCCCGCCGACCGGGCCGTTATTGGCGTCCCAGAGATAGAGGTTGCCGCTCTGGCCAGAGAGGGCATAGGACTGGGCGTCGAGCTCCCTGAGGCCAAGCATGTTCGGAACATCGGCGACCGGGATCTGATACAGCGTGCGGCGAAAGCCTGTATTGTAAAGCGCCTGCAGATAGCCCCGGTCATCGATTTCAATGGACTGGACCGAGCCGATCGGCGTGCCGTCCTTGGTGACGGCCGTGGGTGCGAAAGGCGCGGCAAACTGTGAAACACCTTCGCTTTCGCCGGGCCTTCCGATGAAGACTTCGACCGGCCCGTGCGGCAAGGTCAACGAGACCACACCCGTGGTAGCGTCGTAAGTTGCCCCGTTGGTGGCGGGGGGGGTGGGGATGGTGGGGGTCGCGGACGTTAGTCGGCCGCTTCCCGTAGCCGCATCGCTGAAGACTATGTCGAGAGAGCCGATCGAGGCAGCGCCCGTGGCGGTATCGAAGATCTCGACGGTCCATTGGTTGCTTGCGGTAGCGGGCGCGGTGGGTGCAACGGGTGAAAACTGGAAGGTGAGTGTTTCGCCGCGGCCGATATTATCGTAGTATTCCACTGGCAGCAGGTAGGCCTCGGGAGATCCACCAACACGGGTTGAACTTGCAGGCAGGTTAATACCAAGATCGATCCGCGCTGTCGGAGTTGCTGAAAACTGCGCTGAGGCAAGATTGATCGGCTCAAGGTTGGCGCCGCTGTTGCGCACAACGTTGCCGATATTGCCTGAAGAATCTGCGGGCCAGCCGAGCAGGAACAGGCCGCTCTGGGTGCGAAGGTTGCCATCCTTGTCAGGGAAGAATGCGCCGGTGGGCGTAAGCCTCAGGCTTCGCTCTGCTGCAGGTGTACCCACGCCGGTGATGTCGGTTACAGCCAGCAATCCCCGACCCGAGACCGCCACATCGGTCGAGCTTCCGGTCGAGATGAGGGCGCCCGAGTTGCCTATATCCTTGTACGTTTCAACACGCACACCGCCCGCAGCATAAGATGAAGAGCGCTGCTGCGGCACCATGCTGGAGAAGTCGACATGGCTGCGCTTGTAGCCGTTGGTTCCTGCGTTGGCGATGTTATCGGAAATGGCCGCGAGGCGTGTGCCATTGACACTCAGCCCCATAACCCCGGCGTTCAGGGATGATGAAATGCTCATATCTGGTTGCTCCTGCGTCAGATTAAGCCGCAGTGTGGAGCGAAGGTGTAAACAACCCGATAATCCGCGTTCACACTTTCAGTATAGTGTGTGGGGGCTCGCCGAGCATTCCGGCGCCCGGACTCAGTCGGTCAGGATCGTGATCGAGATACGCCGGTTCTGGGCGGCGGCCGGGTTCTCCCTGTTCAGAGGTGCGGTATCCGCCTTGCCGGAGACTTCGCGCATTCGCCCCGGTTCGATGCCGGTGCGCAGCAGCAGGCGGCGCGCTGCGTTGGCACGGTCAGCCGACAGGTTCCAGTTGTCGTAGACCGCGCCGTTCCGGTAGCTCCGATTGTCTGTATGGCCTGCAATCTTGAAATCATTCTCAAAAGTTAAAAACGATCTGGAGACCACGTCGAGGAGTTCAATCAGCAGGTCTGAGGGCACGGCGCGGCCGACAGGGAAAAGCGGCTCGCTCTCGGAGTCGACCAGTTCCAGAACAATGCCCTCGGGCGACATCTTGATGAGAAGGTGCTCTGAAAGCTGGCGGCTCTCGTTGCCAAGCGATTCTTTCAGTGACTCTAAGTTGTCTGCAATCGCCTGCTCTTGAGCCTTCGAGGAGGTATTATCAGTTTCGCCTTTCTGCTTCGCCTCTTTAAATGAAGCATTCGATGCGGGTGATTCGACTGTACGCTCATGGGATGCACCGGTGCCGGCTCTTGCAAGTGTGTCTTCGGTGAACACCGACGAGCCGTTCAAAGCGTCTGAACCGCCTCCCGAAATCCGGCTCATCGGAATGGTCGGGTTAAAATAGTCGGCGAGGCCCTTGCGCTGTTCCTCGGTGGTTGCGTTGAGGAGCCACATCAGGAGGAAGAACGCCATCATCGCTGTCACGAAGTCCGCATACGCAACCTTCCAGGCACCGCCATGGTGTCCGTCGGCCTTGTAGACCTTCTTTCGTCTGATGATTATCGGCTGCGCTGCAGCTGATTGGTCGGTATTCATCGGGCACCTGACTTCTTCAGGCCTTCCGGGTATCAGATCAGGCTGACTAATCAGCGTAGAAAACCGTAGAGGTTGATCCCGGCGCGATAACCTTTCTTCAACTAATTCGTCTTCATAAGGCAGAAGGTTAACATAAGTACCCTGAAGGTTCACAATGTCGTCTGTGCTGCGCAAAAAGATCCAGGCCGGGGTAGGTATGCCCCCCGCGATCTTGCAGTTTGACGATTTCTGGGAGCCCCTGCAGGCGAGCGTCGCGTCCTGGTTTTCCGGCACGTATGCCATTGAGACCAGGGCCAGTCCCGAGTCGCGCCGTATGGTTCAGGGCAATATCGCCCGCAGTCATCTTGAAACACTCTCCTACTTCATCTTCAACTCGAGATTCTCGCCTGGCCTGTGCGCTATAGGGGTCGACGAGGCCGGCGTTGCCATGAATGCCCACCACCGGCTCCAGCAGCCTGGCGATAATCTCGAAGGGGTCTCTGAACTTTTCAGGAAACTTCTGCTTGAGACGCCGGTTGTCGAACTCTGGCGCCTCGTTGCCGCGGGGCTGGAAAATCACAGATTGACCGGCGTACAAGCTCCGTTGACGGATTTCGGCGCCGCTGCGGGCGGCTTCGGGCCGGAGCAGCGCTATCTTATGGTCGACTTTGCTGCGTCCAAAGACGGTCAGGTCGCCCGGATATGTATTGTCTTCAACTTCGACTATATCCAGCGCAGCGCCGATGAGTTCGAGCAGACAGCCGAGCTCCGGCGCAGGGCCTCGGCGGGCAAGGGGCATGGGGGCGACGCGCTTCGCAAAAGCGTGAAGTCCTCGATGATCAGACTGGACGGTGTGCTGGAGCGCCTGACGCTCTCGATCGGAGAGTGTTCGCGCTTTGAAGTCGGCCAGTTGATTGCCCTGCCTGACGTCGACACGACGCGTGTCTCGCTGCAGGCCGAAACCGTAAATGGCAGCGTCGATATAGGCCAATGCGAAATGGGTGTCTGGAAACGCCAGCGCGCCTTGAAACTCAAAACCCCGATTCTCGAGCCCTTTACCCGGGAATTAGCCAAACTTTAACGACGATATTCGGGCCGTGGGCCCGAAGGACGGAGCTGGTAAGTGAACGCAGCAATTGGACTCACAATCACAGTGGTGATGGTCTTTGGCGGCTACATACTGGCGGGCGGCAAGATGGATATCATCCTGCACTCGCTGCCTTTCGAGATGATGATGATCGGGGGCGCGGCAACGGGGGCCTTTGTGGCGGCCAATGATTTCAGCACGATCAAGCATACGATGGGCGACCTTGCCACGGCCTTTGCCGGGCCGAAGTGGAAGAAGAAGGACTATGCTGACCTCCTCTGCCTGATGCATGAGCTGCTCGTTGTCCTGAAGCAGAACCCCGTCGATATCGAGGCGCATATTGAGGCACCGCAGGAATCTTCGATCTTCACGAAATACCCGCGTATCCTCAAAGATCATGACGCAATCGAGATGATCTGCGACACGATCCGTTCGATGATCATGAACTTTGACAATGTCCATCAGGTTGAGCTCCTGCTTGAGAAGCATCTTGAAAGTCTCGCCGAAGACAAGCTGCATGGATCGCACGCGCTGCAGAGCATGGCGGATGCGCTGCCGGCGCTTGGAATCGTGGCGGCCGTTCTGGGCGTCATCAAGACGATGGCTTCTATCAATAAACCACCGGAAGTCCTGGGCGGCATGATCGGCGGCGCGCTGGTGGGCACATTCCTCGGCGTCTTCCTGGCTTACGGCGTTGTGGGCCCCTTTGCTGCGCGCGTGAAGCATACGCGAATGGAAGAGCACGTCTTCTATTCTATGATCGGTGAGGTGCTCGTGTCGAACCTTCACAAGAACCCCGTGAATATAAGCCTCGAAGTGGCTCGCCGGCATGCGCCCTCGCGTGTGCGTCCGTCTTTTGATGAAGTCGAGCAGGCGATCAAGGAACTCAAGAAGGACCTGAAGCAGGCGGCATGAAGCGGATTGGCTGGATCCTTCTCTGCGGACTGTTCCTGGCACAGCCGGGTCAGGCGCTCCAGGAGCCTCCGGCTGGCCCGGAGCCTGACGCACGACGCTCCGAGTTTTCAAACGAGCTGGATGCATTCGTTCGCCAGGCCCTGACTGAGGGGCTGCTTGATCCTGTCGGCACTGAAAAACCTTCTTCTGGCCCGAAGTCGATTGTCCCGGAGGCGGCCGGAAAGGACGCTGAAGATCCGCCCAGTGAGGGTATCGTAGCCGGGCTGACCGATTGCGGCGCGCCCTATCCCCTGGATTTTTCAGAGTTCCGGAGCCTGCGGCGCTACAGCGATATATATGCCTACCGCGAAGACACCGTTGCCGAGGGCGAGGTTCAGGAGATCCATGCGGGCGCGAGGCTGGCCAAGGCCTACATCGCGCTCGACCTTGCTGCCGAAGCCGCCATGACTATCAAGACCGGCCGCGACCAGCATGCCACTGCGCTCCAGAACCTCGTTATACTTCTGGAAGGGCGGGGGCCTGCGCCATCCGGCTACTTTGGAGAACTTGCAGGCTGCTATCGGCAGGCAGGCATCTGGCGCGCTCTTTCGCTGGTGTCAAAGAAAGATCCGGCAGGCCCGGCCCTGCTCGAGGCGCACATGGCGGCGTTCCGGGACTTGCCGCCTCTCCTGCGCGAACGGGCTGCGATGATCGCAATTCCGGCGCTTGACGTCATGAACCAGAGGCCGACCGCGAAGCTGCTGCTCGCCAGTTTTACCTCGGACGAGATCGCAGGCTCTTCACAGCTTCAGTTCAACGACGCTTTGATCCGGCTAGGCGAAGGTGATCCGGGTGCTGAGCGACTTATCGAACGCTATCTCGTCCAGTCACGTTTCGAGGAAGGGGCGCTCGCCTCGCTCATTCGCAACAAGCAGTCTGTGAACGAGGCCATTCGCGAGGTCCTGCTCGATAAGACGCTGACCCGGATCGAGCTTGCCCGGCAGGATGAAGATGTGCGGGCCAAACTGGGCTTTGTGCTAGGTGAGCTGAGTGAGACGGCCAGTTATGAGCCGATGATGCGTCTGGCGGGGCTTGCCAGCATGCAGTCAGATGAAGCGCGCAGTATGTTGACCCGCCACCTGGTGACCAGCCTGCAGAGCGACCTGGCCGGTGATGATTCGCTTCGCGCCCTTGCCGCCATCGAGGCCCTGATCAGGGAAGAGGGCATCCTCGACGCGGCGCCTGAACGGGCTGCACTTTACGAGGCGGCCACGCTGGTCGCCGTCCAGCTCGGTTTCGCGTCCCTGGGCGATGCCCTCGCGGTCAAGGCTAAAGGCGGGGAGGGGGCGGCCGAGAAGCGCGCGCTTCTGGCTTACCGGAAAAAGAACTATCCGGAAGTCTATGACCTGGCCCGCCAGCATAACTCCAGCCAGCGCGTCAACCTGATTGCTGCGCTGGCAGCAATCGAGGCGCAGGATGGTAAAAGACTAGCTGCGTTTGAGGGCCGTCTCGAGCTCGAGCCGGAAACAATCCTTGCCCTGATTGAGCAGGACGCGATGACCAGCCACTGGCTGGTGTCTGACCGTGTCTACCAGGCCGCCCGGAAACTCGGCAGCGATGATCATAAGCTGCGTGTCGATCGCGTGATGCGGCTCAAACGCCTCCCGGCAGAGCCTGTTGCGAACACGCGGGTGGCGATGTCGACGATCTCGGGAAAACTGAGCAGTTCGCGCCAGTCCCTGGCGCAGCTTTCGGCGGAGGCGCCCTGATGTCCAGTGCAATCTACACCTCGCTCGGACGCCAGCAGGGCCTCATGCAGGAAATGCAGGTTGTCTCCAACAATATCGCGAACTCCAACACGACCGGTTACAAGACCGACCGTGCCATCTTTGCGGAATTCCTTGTCTCCCCGGGGCAGGCACAGGATTCGGTTTCGATGGGCGGCCTGGGCGGCCATGCGTTCAGGATGGGCCAGGGCGAGTTGAATATCACGGGAGGCCAGTTCGACCTTGCGGTACAGGGCGAGGGGTTCTTTGTCCTGCAGACAGCTCAGGGGCCGCGCCTGAGCCGCGCCGGACATTTTCAGCTGTCGTCTGAAAGCACGCTGATTGACGGCTTCGGAAACAATGTTCTCGGGGCCGGAGGCAATCCGATCACGATCCCTCCTGACGCGTCGCAGGTTGCGATCGGAACGGATGGGTCGATTTCCGCCAACGGACAACTGGTCGACCGGGTCGGTGTAGTAACACCCCAGGGCCAGCTGTTGCGCGATACGAACACCTTCTTTTCCGCCCCTGAAGGATATGCCCCGTTCGAAGAAGCAATTGTGGTCCAGGGCGCCCTTGAAGGCTCCAACGTTTCTCCCATCCTGGAGGTTGCCCGGATGATTGAAGTCCAGCGTGCCTATGAAGCCGGCCAGGCCATGATGGAGCGCGAAGATGACCGGATAAGCCAGCTCATCACATCCCTGCGCGAACGCTGACGTGCCACTGACTTGAGGAAAGTTCCATGAAATCTCTGCAAATTGCCGCTTCGGGTATGGCCGCTCAACAGACACGGGTTGACGTGATCTCGAACAATATCGCCAACATGAGCACCACCGCCTATCGTCCGCGGGTCGCTGAATTCTCGGATCTCATGTACCAGCAATACCTGACGCCGGGCACGATCACGTCGCAGGTTGGCACGGTTGTCCCGGCAGGCATCCAGATAGGAACCGGCGTACGCCCTTCGACAGTCTCGATGCAGATAACGCAAGGCTCGCTGCGCCAGACAGATGCGGAGCTCGACCTTGCAATCGATGGGGCTGGGTTCCTCGAAGTAACGCTTCCATCGGGAGAGCCGGCTTACACGCGTGACGGGAAGCTGAACCGCAGCCCGACGGGCGAGGTTGTGACCATGGACGGTTATCCGCTTGCAGACGGAATTGTGATTCCAGTTGACGCCCAGCGCATATCGATCAGCCGCGACGGGGAAGTTGTTGCTTACTTTTCCGACAATCCGGCCGGCCAGTCTATCGGAACGATCTCGCTTGTACGCTTTGTCAATGAGAAGGGGCTTGAAGCCCTGGGCGATAATATGTTCCGCGAAACCGAAGCGTCGGGGCCGGCAAACCGTCTTGTTCCGGGAACGGAGGGAGTTGGTATTATCAGGCAGGGATATATTGAAGAATCCGGAGTGGATGTGGTCAAGGAGATAACCGACCTGATTGCGGCGCAGCGCGGTTATGAGCTCAACTCAAAGGTTATCACCGCTTCCGATGAAATGTTGTCGGCCACGACGAGAATGAGGTAGAAAAATGATTGCGCTGGTTGCCCTGGGACTGAGTGCTGTTGCAGTTTTTGCCGACGCATCTTCACTGGTCGCCGCCGAAGTCATTCCCGCCGGCGACGGGGTTACCGTTGCAAATGCTGAACTGCGCGACGGCGATGGTCCGGAAGTCTACGACCTTTACGCGGGCAGGGAAGTGAGGCGCACTGTTTATGCGGGCCAGCCCATCACGCTCGAGAATACACGGTCCGCCCGCCTGGTGACGCGTAACCAGGTTGTAACGATCAGGTACATCAGCGGCCCCCTCGAGATTTCGACGTCTGGCCGTGCCATGGGTGACGCAGCTCTCAACGAAACTGTAAGTGTTCTCAACCTTCAATCCCGTCAGATGGTTCAGGGCGTTGTCAAAGCTGACGGCTGGGTTCTTGTCCAATGAAATGTTTCACATCACTTTCCTTCGCTGTCCTCGCTGTCTCGGCGTGTGCCAGCAGCCCGCATGAAAGCGTGCAGCTCGCGCCTGCACAGTTTGACACCTATCAGGGCCCCTGGTCCTCTGAGACGGCCGCCGCGGATGTGCCGGGGAATGCCTCCCTCTGGTCAACATCCTCGGATTCTTTGCTGAGCATGCGGCGTGCCAAGGATGTGGGGGACCTGCTGACCGTCATGGTCGAAATGAACGACCAGGCGAGCCTGCAAAGTTCGCTCTCGCGCAGCCGGGGTTCGAACGAGAACATGAAAGTGGATTCCTTCTTTGGTCTCCCGGAATGGGCTAACGGCGTCCTGCCGGGCGGCGCCTCTCTGTCGCCGGCCTATGATTACAACCGTGCATCTGACCTCAGCGGGAGCGGCGCGGTTAACCGGGCCGAGAAGATTACCTTCACGCTGGCCGCGCGCGTGATCGGGGTCGAGCCGAACGGGAACCTGGTCATCCGCGGCTACCAGCAGACACAAGTCAGCAATGAAGTGCGCTACCTGAAGGTCTCGGGTGTTATCCGGGCCCAGGATGTCACGCGCACGAATACGGTTTCATATGATAAGATTGCAGATGCCCAGCTGGCCTATGTCAGCAGCGGTGAAGCCACGGCGAACACAAAAATGAATACGGTTCCGAAGCTTCTCGACCGCTACAATCCTTTCTAGGACGACCTCATGAAGAGCATCATCACGGTCATCATTACCATCGTCTGCATTGTTGCGGGCGGTTTCGGGGGCAACTTCCTGCGGACCATGACATCGGGCTCCTCTGAGCCTGAGGCCGGGGCCGCAGAGGCGGCAGGCGCCGCTGAGGGAGAGAAAGCCGAAGGCGACAACGCCGAAAAGAAGGAGGCGAAAGCCAGCAAGCCCGACAAGAAAGACGGGAAAGACGGTAAAGACGGTAAAGACGATAAAGACGGGAAAGACGGGAAAGAGGGCGACGCTGCCCCGGCTGTGATCTACTATAAATTCACGCGTGAGTTCGTTGTGCCGATCATCCGCAATGGGCGGGTGAGCAGCCTGGTGATCCTGAACCTCAATCTTGAGGCTGACGCTTCGATGGGGCGGAAGCTTTACGATATGGAGCCCAAGCTTCGCGACAACATCATGACGACGCTCATAACCCTGAGCAATGACGGAACGACGTTTGAATCCATGACCAGTGTAAAGAATTACGAGTCGATCCGCAGCCTGGTGCTCCAGAATCTGGGTTCGGTCGTCAAGGAGGGGATCACCAATGTGCTGATCGTCGACCTTGCCAAGCAGGACATCTGACAGGTCTGCGCGCCGCCCTCCTTGCCTGTTGCCGACATGCGCGCCGGCGCTGGCGTTGGCAGCAGGCCGCTGGCGAGCTGACATTTTCCCTCAATTGTCGCTGATCGATGTCTGCGGGTCGCCGCGGACGGGCTTGTGCCCGTTCAGTTCGGGGCCGGCCATGTTTGCCGCCGGCCTGGTTCTGGCAGGCGGGCGCCCGGCGGCTTTGCCAGGTACCCGCGCGTTTCTCCCGGCGGCGCCTTGTGAGCCCGCCTGGGCTGCATTCTGGGCCCGGGTCCCTTCACCGTCCTCGCCGGCCGTCCTGTCAGCCTGCGGATCGATCCCCTGGATCTGCGCCGCCCTGTCCCCACGGCCCGCCGGTTGTTTGGCCTGCGCATTCCCGGCGTGGCCGGAGGCGCAGGGTCTTCAACGGGCGCTGGTCTCCTGACCGGCGTGCCGCGCGGGCTGCGGGCGCTGCCCAGGGCGGCATCATGTGAACAGGTTCCCGAGAACTGATCTGCGTCTTCGGCGCAGGCCGTTGACCTGTATGGTCATGACGCCGGCCTGAAGCGCCTGTCCTGGTGAGGTAAGGGGAGGCGTTTCTCCGCGTCATTGGCTGCACCCTTTGCGCGCCCCCCGAAACCTCCAGCGGCCGCTCCCTTCAATAGCCGGCCCGGAGCCCCTGATCTGCAAAGCAGAAGCCACCGGCTGGCCCGGCATCGAAGCCCGGACGGGGGGGATCAGATAGTTATGAATAACTGGTTTCCACTCCGGGCGGAATTCGACAACTCAGGCGAACGTCAAAATCAGGTTCAGGTTGTAATGTGCTCTCCAGTATCCGGAAAGGGATCGGGGTAGTTCCCCAATGTCAGGATGACAAAGAACGCTCAACCCGCCGCTCCGATGTGACGGCAGACCCGAACAAGAGAGACTAACATGTCAAGTATCCTGACCAATACCAGCTCGATGATCGCCCTTGAGTCGCTGCGTAAAACCAACCTGAGCCTCGCCCAGGTCCAGTCCGAAATCTCAACCGGCAAGAGAGTCTCGAACGCAAAGGACAATGCCGCAATCTGGGCCATCTCGACCGTCATGTCGACCGATGCCGAGAGCTTCAAGACGATCAGAAACACGCTCGACCTGGCATCTTCGACCGTAGGCGTCGCCCGGTCGGCTGCCGAGGAGGTCACCAGCCTCCTGCAGGACATGAAGTCGCTGATCATCGCCGCGCAGGAACCCAGCGGGCGGAGCAAGATCCAGGCCGACGTCAACGAACTGAGCGCGCAGATCACCGGCATCGTCAACGGAGCCCAGTTCAACGGCGAGAACCTTCTGAAGAACGGCGGCGCGGTTTCCGTGGTCTCGTCGCTCGACCGCGCCAGCAACCAGACCGTCACCCCTGCATTTATCAGCATAAACCGCGTCGACCTTCAGGTGATCGGTGGTGTTATGGGTACAACGGCGATCGCATCCGGCGCTGGCCAGGCAACGGCAAGCGCCGCCTCGATTGCGGCGGCCGGTAACCAGACGGTAACCCTGACAGCCGGCGCCGTCGCGGCGGGTAACAGCTTCCAGATCGTGATCGGCGGCGCGAACACCATTGAGTACATTGCACGCACAAACGACACGATGAATGATGTGACACGCAACCTGAAGTCGCTGATTGATGCCAGAGGCATCACAGGCATCTCTGTCGACATGACGCAGGTCGCCAATCCGCTCACGACCAACAGTGTTCTGACCATCCGCAATGCCAATGCGAGCGCCGTAACTCTGGCGGCCAGTTCTTTCACCGGGGGTACGCCAGGCGGCGGCCTCGGCGCCCTTGCCAGCCTCGACGTGCAGACAAGTGATGCCACGGCTGCCAGCGCCCTTGCGGCGATCGATGGCCTCCTCAACACCGCGATCAACGCGGCCTCTGCGCTCGGCTCGTCCCAGAAGCGGATCGACAACCAGGGTGAATTTATGTCCACGCTCATCGATTCGATTACCGCAGGGGTGGGCACAATCACGGATGCAGACATGGAGGCGGCTTCGGCAAGGCTCCAGGCCCTGCAGGTCCAGCAGCAGCTTGGCATCCAGGCCCTGTCCATCGCCAACCAGAGCGCACAGTCGCTCCTGACATTGTTTCGCAGCTGATGCGGCCGATCCCGGGGGCGCCCAGCCCCCGGGATAATCCCAGGCGTTCTGAAAAGGCCTGCGGGGAAAGCCGGGCACGGCGATTTGCCGGCCCGGACGGGGGGAAGGGGGGATCAGATAGTGGTTAATAACTGGTTTCCGTTCGCGGTCGAATTCAACAACTCAAGCAAACGTCAAACTCAGGTTCAGGTTGTAATGTGCTCTCCAGTATCCGGAAAGGGATCGGGGTAGTTCCCCAATGTCAGGATGACAAAGAACGCTCAACCCGCCGCTCCGATGTGACGGCAGACCCGAACAAGAGAGACTAACATGTCAAGTATCCTGACCAATACCAGCTCGATGATCGCCCTTGAGTCGCTGCGTAAAACCAACCTGAGCCTCGCCCAGGTCCAGTCCGAAATCTCAACCGGCAAGAGAGTCTCGAACGCAAAGGACAATGCCGCAATCTGGGCCATCTCGACCGTCATGTCGACCGATGCCGAGAGCTTCAAGACGATCAGAAACACGCTCGACCTGGCATCTTCGACCGTAGGCGTCGCCCGGTCGGCTGCCGAGGAGGTCACCAGCCTCCTGCAGGACATGAAGTCGCTGATCATCGCCGCGCAGGAACCCAGCGGGCGGAGCAAGATCCAGGCCGACGTCAACGAACTGAGCGCGCAGATCACCGGCATCGTCAACGGAGCCCAGTTCAACGGCGAGAACCTTCTGAAGAACGGCGGCGCGGTTTCCGTGGTCTCGTCGCTCGACCGCGCCAGCAACCAGACCGTCACCCCTGCATTTATCAGCATAAACCGCGTCGACCTTCAGGTGATCGGTGGTGTTATGGGTACAACGGCGATCGCATCCGGCGCTGGCCAGGCAACGGCAAGCGCCGCCTCGATTGCGGCGGCCGGTAACCAGACGGTAACCCTGACAGCCGGCGCCGTCGCGGCGGGTAACAGCTTCCAGATCGTGATCGGCGGCGCGAACACCATTGAGTACATTGCACGCACAAACGACACGATGAATGATGTGACACGCAACCTGAAGTCGCTGATTGATGCCAGAGGCATCACAGGCATCTCTGTCGACATGACGCAGGTCGCCAATCCGCTCACGACCAACAGTGTTCTGACCATCCGCAATGCCAATGCGAGCGCCGTAACTCTGGCGGCCAGTTCTTTCACCGGGGGTACGCCAGGCGGCGGCCTCGGCGCCCTTGCCAGCCTCGACGTGCAGACAAGTGATGCCACGGCTGCCAGCGCCCTTGCGGCGATCGATGGCCTCCTCAACACCGCGATCAACGCGGCCTCTGCGCTCGGCTCGTCCCAGAAGCGGATCGACAACCAGGGTGAATTTATGTCCACGCTCATCGATTCGATTACCGCAGGGGTGGGCACAATCACGGATGCAGACATGGAGGCGGCTTCGGCAAGGCTCCAGGCCCTGCAGGTCCAGCAGCAGCTTGGCATCCAGGCCCTGTCCATCGCCAACCAGAGCGCACAGTCGCTCCTGACATTGTTTCGCAGCTGATGCGGCCGATCCCGGGGGCGCCCAGCCCCCGGGATAATCCCAGGCGTTCTGAAAAGGCCTGCGGGGAAAGCCGGGCACGGCGATTTGCCGGCCCGGTTTTTATCCGCAGGCCTTTGCGTATTCATTCACCCTGCAGATCACCTGCAAAGGCCCTGCGCAGTCCGGGGCCTCAATCGCCGCGCCGGGACCGTGCGCACGCTCACGGCGCCCGGCAATGACCTGGCCGTCTTCCAGCCGGCGACATGCGTGAAGCCATTGCGGCAGGCCTGCCGCAGGGTGTTCAGGCAATCGAACTCTGCCGCAGGACACGGCGCTGCAACCGGCTCACGCCCGGCCTTTCTGCGCAGGATATCTGTCAGGGCTGCAAGAGCCGTCCGCCGTGCCCGCTTTGTCAGCCAGTAACGCGCGGCGCAATGCTGCCTGTATACTGGCCGTCGAAGCTGTAGGTATCGATACTGAACTCGTAGAGCTCGCCTGCCGGCGCCTGGACGCCGGCCGTTGATCGCCCGTCCCATGAATGTGCAAGGGCTCCAGCCGGCAGGGTCTCGGTCCAGACGGTCTGGCCGGCCTGGTCCCTGATCGACAGCACGCTGCGGCTTGTGCCTCCTGGCAGGTCGGCGCTGAACTGGACGGCCTGCCCGGCATAAGGCAGCCAGGACGACTGGAGGGAGAGTGTCTGGCCCAGGGCCTGACCGGCCATGATGCCTGTGAGGTTGCCCATCATCGAGGCGATCGAGCCAAGCTGGGTGTTAGAATTCACCTGCTGCTCGAGGGACGAAAAGGTCGCGAGCTGCTGGACGAACTGGGTCGAGTCGATCGGCGCCAGCGGGTCCTGGTTGCGCATCTGTGCAATCAGGAGCTTGATGAAGCTGTTGAACTCCTTGCCGATGGCCGGTTCGCTTGCGGCAGCGGAAGCGATCGGGAGCTGCGAGGAGGCGGTGGCGCCCATAACTGATGTCATTGAGGGGTCTCCTAGAGTTTCATGTCGAGCCGGCCGCCGGGCGGGGTGCGCGGAGACGACAGGGAATAGGCGGGGATCACCGGATTGCCCGGCTCGGCGCTGCCTGGCCGGTCCTTCACGGGCTCGCCTGCAAGCGGGTTCGGCAAGGGTGATTGCTGGGTATGTTGCTGTTGCTGCTGCTGAAATGTCATGTTCGAGCTGCCGATGCCGTGACGTTCGAGCGCCTGGATCAGTTCGAAGTGCATCAGGCGGAGCTGGCGCATCGCTTCCGACGTTTCGCCGGTAATGGTCACATGCTGAAGACCGTTTGCGTCAAACTTGAAATCGATCGACACGCGTCCGAGTTCGGGCGGGTCAAGCTGTACGATGATGCTGTCGGATTGTCCGTCGTCCGCGGCGCTCGAAACAATGTCGACGACCTGCGCAGGCGCTGCCACGACCATTGCGTGAGCCGGTGTCAGGCCGGTTGGGGCCGGCACTGGCAGCGCGGACGCCGGACCGGACGGCGCTGTATACGTTGCCGCCGAAACGCTCAGGCTGCTCTGGCCAGTCTGGGCGGACGCATCACTGAGTGCAGGCATGTCCGCTGAACTCAGCGGCGCTGGCCCTGTTGGCCCTGCCGCGGCAGACGCCAGGGCAGCGTCGGCGCCCTGCGTATCGCTCAGCCGGGCTTGATCTGCAGCGATTGGCGCCGCGCCAGAACCTGGCTTTGCAGCAGTTTGGACCTGCCCTGTATCGCCCTTGGCGTTCGCGGAGAGCAGGCCGGCGCCCGTCGCTCCGCCGGCCTGCGGGGCTGCGGGGGCTGCGAGCTGCGGCG
>CALGEF010000514.1 GCA_937881755.1 uncultured Acidobacteriota bacterium | reverse complement strand
GATGAAGGTGCAGCTGACGGAAGCCGCGGCGGCGAGCGCGGACTTTGCGCTGAACGGCGAGGCGCGGCGCGTGACGGTCACGCGGGAGAAATTCGACGAGATTACCGACCCGATCCTGAAGCGGCTGCGCCTGCCGATCCAGCGGGCGATTTCGGATGCAAGCCTCAGGGCGGACGACCTGCACCGGATCATCACGGTGGGCGGGGCGACGCGGATGGCGAGCGTGCGGGCGCTGGTGACGCGGCTGTTCAAGCGGTTTCCGGAGTATTCGATCGACCCCGATCATGTCGTGGCGCTCGGCGCGGCGGTGCAGGCAGGCCTGGCCGCGCGGCATTCGGCGCTGGACGATGTGGTGATGACGGACGTATGCCCGTTCACGCTGGGCTTCGAGACGTCGATTGCGGTCGGCGAGGGAAAGTACGAGCACGGACAATTCTCACCGATGATCGAGCGCAATACGGTGGTGCCGGTGAGCAAGGCGGATGTGATCTCTCCGCTGCATCCCGGCCAGCAGGAGATCGTACTGAAGATTTTCCAGGGCGAGAGCCCGTTCGTGAAGGACAATATCCAGATCGGCACGCTGCACATTCCTCTGCGCGGCGGGCCAAAGGAGGACAAATCGGTGGAGCTTCGCTACACCTATGATACGTCCGGCGTGCTGGAGGTGGAAGCCACGCCGCTGGCGACGAAGAAAATGGAGCGCCTCGTCATCGAGGGCAATCC
Source organism: uncultured Acidobacteriota bacterium (assembly GCA_937881755.1). Lineage (GTDB taxonomy): Bacteria > Pseudomonadota > Alphaproteobacteria > Caulobacterales > Hyphomonadaceae > Hyphomonas. The sequence continues at coordinate 3,192 of CALGEF010000514.1, read as the reverse complement.
GGGCAGCCTGCCGCGCGCCGAGATCGAGAAACGGCTGAAGGCGCTGAGCGCGATCAAGATCCATCCGCGCGAGCAGCAGGAGAATGCGGCGCTGATCGCCCGGATGCGGGCGGCCTACGAGAACCTTCTGGGCGACAGGCGCCAGTCCGTGGGCCGGCTGATCGCGGAGTTCGAGGGCGTGCTGTCGCGCCAGGACGCGCGCGCGATCACCGAAGCACGGCGCAATATCGAAGCGATCCTCGGGAACTTCGAACGCGACGATGTCTTCTGATCCTTTTGACCTGCTGGAACTGGACCGGGCGACGGCGACGGACGCAGATGTGCGCCGGGCCTATGCGGCGAAGCTGAAAGTCACGCGGCCCGAAGACGACCGGGCGGGGTTCATGGCGCTGCGCGCCGCGTTCGAGCAGGCGCGCCATGAAGTGCGCTGGCGTGACGACTACGGCGACGACGCCAACGCCGGCGAGGCGGAGAATGACGGGGCGAACCCGGAGGCAGAAGCGTTTCCGGTCGGCGCTGTGGCGATCGGGGATGTGCCGCTGGCCGTGATTACCGAAAGGGCGCGCGATGCCCTGTCCCAGACGAAGCCGGCGCATGCCGGGACCGAACCCTATCAAGAAGATGAACCATCGGACACCGAAAACGCGCCGGATGAAGGTGCCCGGAAAAGTGATGACGATGACGGGTTCGCGCCCGAAGAAATCGCCGCCTCGCAACCGATCAGGACGGCGCTGGACCGGCTGGTCGACACGCTGACGGCGACGGGCCGCGCGCCGGAGGTGCGCCACGTGATGGCGATCATCGACGGGGCGGACGTGGCGGGCATCGATGAATACCAGTGGATGCAGTGGCAGGTGCGCCAGTTCCTGTGCGACCGGACGGGGTATAACCTGGAGCCGCAGGAGCTGCGCATTCCGGACTGGCTGACGCCGGGGGTGTTCGACGCACTGGACCAGTATTATGGCTGGACGCGCCAGCCGGCGACGCGGATATGGGTGCGCAGGCTGAACGACTGGATGGCGCGGGTGCGCAGGCAAGCGGCGCTCGGCGAGATGCCGCCGGAGGCGCGCAGGCGCGCGGTGGCGCAAGAGAGCAAGGCCGCCGCGCCACAGGACAAGGGCAGCCAGATCTGGCTGTGGATCGGCGCCGGCATCCTGATCAGCCAGATCGTCCGGTTCATCGGCTCGGCAGGGGGGGCGGCTGACGCCGGGTCATGACTGTTGCCGAGGCGGCATCGCGGTTAAATTCACGGCCGGATGCCGGAGACCGGCGCGGCGAGACGCGGGCCCTGCCGATTTTCGCAGGAGTTTTCCCATGGCCGATACCGGCGCACTTGATCCTGGATTTGACCCGGCCGCGCTGAAGGCGCGCTACCTTGCCGAGCGCGACAAGCGCGTGCGCAGGGACGGCAACGAGCAGTATGTGAACGTGGCGGGACAGTTCGCCCACTACCTGGAAGACCCGTATACGGAGCGTGTGGAGCGCGCGCCGGTAAATGACCATGTGGAAGTCGCAGTGATTGGCGGCGGGTTTGGCGGGATGCTGGCGGCGGCAAGACTGCGCAAGGCGGGCTTTGCTGACATCCGCATGATCGAGACCGGCGGCGCGTTTGGTGGGACGTGGTACTGGAACCGGTATCCCGGCGCAGCGTGCGATATCGAGAGCTATATCTACCTGCCGCTGCTGGAAGAGACCGGCTTCATGCCGAAGGAGAAGTATACGAAGGCGCCGGAAATCCTCGCGCATTCGAAGCGGATCGCGGAGCATTTCAACCTGTTCGACAAGGCCCTGTTGAGCACCGGCGTGACCGGCATGAAGTGGAACGGGAAGAAAAAGGCCTGGACGATCGAGACCGACCGGGGCGACAAATTCACCGCCCAGTTCGTGGTGATGAGCAACGGACCGCTGAACCGGCCGAAGCTGCCCGGCATTCCGGGCGTGGAGACGTTCAGGGGGCACAGCTTCCATACGAGTCGCTGGGACTACGCCTATACGGGCGGCGGGCCAGAAGGCGGGCTGAACAGGCTAAAGGACAAGGTGGTGGGCATCATCGGCACCGGCGCGACCGCCGTGCAATGCGTGCCGCACCTCGCGGCCGGCGCGAAACATCTCTATGTGTTTCAGCGCACGCCTTCCTCAATTGACGTTCGCAATGACCGTCAGACCGATCCGGACTGGGCCAGGAGCCTGGAGCCTGGCTGGCAGCGCCGGCGGATGGAGAATTTCAATACGCTGGTCTCGGGCGGCTATGAGCCGGAAGACCTGGTGAATGATGGGTGGACGGACATTATCCGTAACATCCTGTTCATTGCCTCCAAGGGCGACCAGCAGGGCCTGACGCCGGAGCGGCTGGCGGAGCTGGCAGAGATTGCCGACTTCAGGAAGATGGAACAGGTGCGCAGCCGCGTGGACGAGATCATCAGGGATCCGTCGGTGGCAGCGGCGCTGAAGCCCTGGTATCGCCAGTTCTGCAAGCGGCCGTGCTTCCATGACCAGTACCTCGACGCCTTCAACCGGCCGAACGTGACGCTGGTGGACACCAATGGCCAGGGCGTAGACCGGATCACCGGGGATTCCATCGTGGTGGGCGACAAGGCCTACAGGATCGACTGCCTTGTCTATGCCACCGGCTTTGAAGTGGGCACGGACTATACGCGCCGGGCGGGCTATGACCCCGTGGGGCGCGGCGGCGTGCACATGAAAGATTACTGGGCGGACGGCATGCGAAGCCTGCACGGCCTTTGCGTACACGGGTTTCCCAACATGTTCCTGATGGGGCCGGGACAGGCGGGCTTCACGGCGAACTATCCGCACCTCCTGGACGAGCAGGCCGGGCAGATCGGCTATACGCTGGCGGAGGTGAAGGCGCGGCAGGCCGCAACATTCGAAGCTTCGGCAGACGCCGAAGAGGCCTGGGTGCAACAGATCGTTGCAAAAGCCGTAATGCGCCAGCAATTCCTCGAGGAATGCACGCCGGGCTATTACAACAATGAAGGCAAGCCGGGCGACCGGGCCGCTCAGAACAATTCCCATGGCGACGGGCCGAATGCCTATTTCCGCATCCTCAGCAAATGGCGCGAGGACGGCGAACTGGCAGGGCTGGAGCTGACCTGACGCTTTGCGCCGCCGGGGCTTGAGAGCGCCGGCGTTTGAGCTAACTATCTGCGGATGGACACAGAGACGCTGCAAAGC
>CALGEF010000513.1 GCA_937881755.1 uncultured Acidobacteriota bacterium | reverse complement strand
GGCCGTCTTCCTGGCGGTCCTGAAACCAGGTGACACGATCCTCGGGATGAGCCTCGCCGCCGGGGGCCACCTCACGCACGGTGCCAGGCCCAACCAGTCCGGCAAATGGTTCAACGCCGTCCAGTACGGCGTGCGCCCCGATGATCACCTGATCGATTTCGAGGAAGTCTCCCGCCTTGCCCGCGCGCACCGTCCGCAGATGATCATTGCCGGCGGCTCGGCCTATCCGCGCCAGATCGACTTCCGCCGTTTCCGCGAGATCGCGGATGAGGTCGGCGCCATCCTGCTCGTTGACATGGCCCACTTCGCCGGCCTCGTCGCCGGCGGCGCCCATCCCAGCCCGCTCGACCATTGCCACATCGCCACCACCACCACGCACAAGACCCTGCGCGGACCCCGCGGCGGCATGATCCTGACGAATGACGAAGCCCTCGCCAGGAAGATCAACTCCGCAATCTTCCCCGGCATCCAGGGCGGCCCCCTGATGCACGTGATCGCCGGCAAGGCCGTGGCCTTCGGCGAAGCGCTGACGCCTGAATTCCGCACCTATGCCGCTCAGGTTGTCTCCAATGCCCGCGCCATGGCGGCCGCCTGCCGCGCCGCCGGCCTGGATGTCGTCTCCGGCGGCACCGATACCCACCTCGCGCTGATCGACCTGCGTCCGAAGAACGTCAATGGACGCGACACCGAAGCCGCCCTCGAGCGCGCTTACATCACCTGCAACAAGAACGGCATTCCGTTCGATCCGGCCCCGCCGATGATCACCAGCGGCGTTCGGGTCGGCTCGCCTGCCGGCACGACCCGCGGCTTCGGCGAAGCCGAGTTCACCCGGATCGGCCAGTGGATCGGCGAGATCGTGGACGCCCTCGCGTCCGGTGACAGCGCTGCTACTGAAGAGAAAGTCCGCGCCGAAGTCAAAGCGCTGACCGCCCGGTATCCGATCTATGATGGTCTGGGAGCCTGATACGTCTTGCGGTGTCCCTTCTGCGGCTCAGAAAATACCTCGGTAAAGGACAGCCGCGCGGCTGAAGACGATACCGCTGTGCGCCGCCGCCGGGTCTGCGAAAACTGCGGCGCTCGTTTCACCACGTTCGAACGGGTCCAGCTGCGCGAGATCATGGTCGTCAAACGCGATAGCAAGCGCGCGCTGTTCGACCGCGAGAAAGTCCAGCGCTCCATCATGGTCGCCCTGCGCAAACGCCCGGTGGAGCGCGAGCGCATTGACCAGATGGTCTCCGGAATTGTCCGCAAGCTCGAGAGCGGCGGCGAAACCGAAATCCCGTCCTCGGAAGTCGGCGAACTCGTGATGGAAGCGCTGAAGCGCGTCGATCCCGTCGGCTATGTCCGCTATGCGTCCGTCTACCGCGACTTCAAGGATCCGAGCGACTTCGCCCAGTTCATCGAAAAGGCCGCGCTCGACGAAGAAGACGCCGGCGAGGCATGACCGGCATTCGCGTCACCCTGAAGCTTGCGACCTCGCTCGATGGCCGCATCGCGCTGTCTGACGGCACCAGCCAGTGGATCACCTCCAGCGCCTCTCGCGCCCGTGCCCACGAGCTGCGCGCTGCCCATGACGCCGTCCTGGTGGGCGTCGGCACCGTCCTCGCCGATGACCCGCTGCTCACCGCGCGCACCATCCCGCTGCCCGCCCGCCAGCCGGTCCGCATTGTCGCCGACTCGCACGCCCGCACGCCGCTGACCTCGAAACTGATGACATCGCTGAACGTCGGCCCGGTCGCCATCGTAACCGCCGGCAGGGATGCCCGCCCGCACGTCGCCGCCGGCGCCGCCGTCTGGCGCTGCGGCAACGGGCTGCGCGTCAGCGTTGGCGAATTCCTCCGCCGCGCCGAAGCGGAAGGCATCCGCACCATCCTCCTCGAAGGCGGCAGCCATCTCGCAGCCAGCTTCGTGCGCGAAGGCGCCGTCCACGAGCTCGCCTGGTTCCGCGCGCCCATCCTGATCGGCGGGGAAGGGCTCTCCGCCCTCGGCGAGCTCGGCCTCGACACTCTCAGGTCTGCGACCCGTTGGCGTCCTGTCGCGACGGAACGGATTGGAGACGACGTCCTCGATACTTATGTCCGATCTGAGCAATAGCCCGGCAGGATCCAGAATGTTCACAGGTCTCGTCACCGATGTCGGCACGATCCGCCGCGCAGAGCACCGCAACGGCCTGACCCGTTTCGAGGTCGAGAGCGGCTACCCGCTCGCCGGCGTCGCCATGGGCGCCTCCATCCTGCACTCCGGCGTCTGCCTCACGGTCGTGGACAAGGGCGAAGCGCCGCGCGGCGCCTGGTTCGCTGTCGAAGCCGTGCCTGAAACCCTCTCCAGGACGGTCCTCGGCAGCTGGAAGGAAGGCGCCCGTGTCAATCTCGAACAGAGCCTGAAGCTCGGCGACGAACTCGGCGGCCACTTCGTCTTCGGCCACGTCGACGGCGTCGGCGAGGTCATCTCGGTCGCCCCCGAAGGCCAGAGCTTCCGCGTGACCCTTCGCCCGCCCGCCGCCATCGCGCGCTACTTTGCCACCAAAGGCTCCGCTGCCATCGACGGCGTCTCGCTCACCGTCGCCGCCGCGCTCCCGAACGGAGACTTCCAGGTTGCGATCATCCCGCACACCTGGGAGGTGACAACCCTCAGTGCCCTGAAGGCTGGCGACAAGGTCAATCTCGAAATCGATATGCTTGCCCGCTACGTCGCGCGCATGATCGGCGCCGACGCGCCGGAAGGAAAGTAACGCGCCATGAGCAACGAATTCCGCGCCGCCATCTCGTCCATCGAGGAAATCATCGAAGACGCCCGCAACGGCCGGATGTTCATCCTCGTCGATGCCGAGGACCGCGAGAACGAGGGCGACCTCGTGATCCCCGCTACCTTCGCGACGCCCGAAGCGGTCAACTTCATGGCCAAGCATGGCCGCGGCCTGATCTGCCTGTCGATGACGCAGGAACGTGCCCACGCCCTGCAGCTCGACATGATGACCCGTAACAACCGCGAAAGCATGCAGACGGCATTCACCGTCTCCATCGAAGCGAAAGAGGGGGTCACCACCGGCATCTCCGCGCATGACCGCTCGCGCACCATCGCCGTCGCGATTGATCCGACCCGGGACCATGCCGACATCGTCACCCCCGGCCATGTCTTCCCCCTGATCGCCAAGGAAGGCGGCACCCTCGTGCGCGCCGGCCATACCGAAGCTGCCGTCGACATCTCCCGCATGGCGGGCCTCTATCCCGCCGGCGTCATCTGCGAGATCATGAACGATGATGGCACCATGGCCCGCCTGCCGGAGCTCGTCGCTTTCGCCCAGCTGCACAATCTCAAGATCGGCACCATTGCGGACCTGATCGCCTGGCGCCGCCAGAACGACCGTTTTCTCGAACGCCGCGTCGAAGCCCCGCTGAACTCCGCCTACGGAGAAGGCTTCCGCACCGTCTGTTTTCGCAACACGATGGACGGCTCGGAACACATCGCCATCGTCCATGGCGACATCCGCCCGGACTCCACCACGATCGTCCGTGTGCACCGCACCGACGTGCTCGCCGATATTCTCGGCGAGACGGGCCCCCGCGAAAACCTCGTCGGCAAGGCGATGCAGCTGATCTCGGACGCGCCCGAACCGGGGGTGATCGTCTTCGTCAACATGATGCACCCGAACGCCATGGCCGAGCGTCTCGGCCTGAAATCTGCCACCCCCCGCGATCCGACCGCCCCGATCCGCGAGTACGGCATCGGTGCCCAGATCCTGCGCGAACTGGGCGTCCGGCGCATGATTTACCTTTCCGATACGCAGCCGACCCGCCTTGCGGGTCTTGACGGATACGGCCTGACCATAGAGGGCTGGCGCCGCCTGAACGAGGAGAATACCTGATGGCCCCCCGCGTGCTTGTCGCGATTTCGCGCTATTACAGACATATCAGCGACGAGCTGGAAGCTGGCGCGCTGGAAGTGCTCGAAGCTGCGGGCGCGAAGGTCACGGTCATGGAAGTGCCCGGCGCCTTCGAAATCCCGGGCCTGATCGCCATGGCCGCCGATTCCGGCCGGTTTGACGGCGCCCTGGCGCTTGGCTGCGTCATCCGGGGCGAAACCTCGCATTACGATTATGTCTGCGGCGAAAGCGCCCGCGGCCTGATGGATCTCATCGTCCAGCGACGCCAGGCCATCGGCTTCGGCATCCTCACGGTCGAGAACGAGGCCCAGG
>CALGEF010000512.1 GCA_937881755.1 uncultured Acidobacteriota bacterium | reverse complement strand
TTTGTTCGGCCGTCGAATATTTCCGCAAGATGGGCGGCAATGTCGGCGTTGCCGGCATGGTCATCAACCGCGATGACGGTACCGGCGAAGCGGCCGCCTTCGCGAACGCCGTCGGCATCCCGGTCCTCGCCACCATCCCGGCCAACGACGACATCCGCCGCAAGTCGGCGAACTATCAGATTGTCGGCACCGAGGCCTCTGAATGGGGTGCGCTCTTCTCGGAGCTTGCCGCCAACATCCACGGCTCGGTCCCGAACCGCCCGAATCCTCTGACGTCGGATGGTCTCCTCGGCCTCTTCTCGTCGAAGGAAACCGGCGGTGACATTGTCCTCGAGCCCGCCACGGTCGCCGACATGTGCGGCATCGCCGAAGCCGAGAAACGCACGCTTGAAGTCGTGTACGAGGCCATCTGACTCCAATGGCTTCCAAGCGCACCCTCCTTGAGCATCGCGAACGCCCCGCTACGCCGGTCGTCGTTCCGATGACGCAGCGCAACGCCGCCGAAGCGCCCGTGGCTGAAGCCTCCGGCTGCCATGGCGGTAAGGAAGAAATGCTGAAAGCTGCCAAAGCCGCCGGCAAGAGCGAAGTGCTTGATCAGTATGCGAAGGATTATCCGCAAGGCCCGCACGACCAGCCGCAAAGCATGTGCCCGGCCTTCGGCTCGCTGCGCGTCGGCCTGCGCATGCGCCGCACGGCCACCATCCTCTCCGGCTCTGCCTGCTGCGTCTACGGCCTGACCTTCACGTCCCACTTCTACGGCGCCAAACGCTCGGTCGGCTATGTGCCGTTCAATTCCGAAACGCTGGTCACCGGCAAGCTGTTTGAAGACATCAAGGAAGCGGTCGAAAACACCGCTGATCCCGCCCTCTACGACACGATTGTCATTACCAATCTCTGCGTGCCCACCGCGTCCGGCGTACCGCTCCGTCTGCTGCCGGATGAAATCAACGGCGTGCGGATCATCGGCATCGATGTGCCGGGCTTCGGCATCCCGACGCATGCGGAAGCTAAAGACGTCCTCGCCGGCGCCATGCTTGCCTATGCCCGGAAGGAAGCGCTCTCCGGCCCCGTTCAGCGCGCCGCGAATGACACGGCCCATCTGCCGAAAGTCACCCTGCTTGGCGAGATGTTCCCCGCTGACCCCGTCATCATCGGCCGCATGCTCGAGCCGCTCGGCCTCGCCGCCGGCGCTGTCGTGCCGACCCGTGAATGGCGCGAGCTCTACACCGCGCTCGACGGCGCCGTCGTTGCCGCCGTCCACCCCTTCTACACTGCCTCGATCCGCGAGTTCGAAGCCGCTGGCCGCCCGATTGTCGGCTCTGCCCCGGTGGGCCTGGACGGCACCGACGCCTGGCTGAAAGCCATCGGCGACGCCGCGAACGTGCCTGCTGCAAAAATCGATGCCGCGCGCAACATGTTTGGCGGTGCCATTGCCGGCGCGCTCGCCTCGAAGCCCATCCGTGGACGGATCACGCTGTCCGGCTATGAAGGCTCCGAACTCCTCGTCGCCCGCCTGCTTGTCGAAAGCGGCGCAGACCTGCGCTATGTCGGCACCGCGCTGCCGCGCACCCGCTGGTCGGACCCTGACCGCGAATGGCTCGAATCCAAGGGCGTCCATGTCCAGTTCCGTGCCTCGCTGGAGCAGGATATCGCCGCGATGCGTGAGTTCACGCCGGACCTGGCCATCGGCACCACACCGGTCGTCCAGGCCGCGAAGGAACGGGCCATCCCCGGCCTCTATTTTACGAACCTGATCTCCGCGCGCCCCCTGATGGGGCCCGCCGGCGCAGGCTCCCTCGCCGACGTGATCAATGCGGCCATCGCCGGCAAGGACCGTTTCGACGTGATGAAAGGCTTCTTCGAAGGCGTCGGCTCGGGCGATACCGCCGGCGTTTGGGAAGGCCAGCCGGTCATCCAGAAGGAATTCCGCGAACACCAGCGCCGCAAGCTCGCCGCCAAGGCCAAAGCCGCCGCCAACCTGGAGGCACCCACAGGATGCTGATCCAGGATCATGACCGGGCAGGCGGCTATTGGGGCGCCGTCTACGTCTTCACCGCCATCAAGGGCCTGCAGGTCGTCATCGACGGCCCCGTCGGCTGCGAAAATCTTCCCGTTACTTCAGTTCTTCATTACACGGACGCTCTGCCCCCGCACGAGCTGCCGATCGTGGTCACCGGCCTCGGTGAAGAAGAACTCGGCCAGCATGGCACAGAGGCTGCGATGAAACGCGCCCGCGCCGTGCTCGATCCTGAACTTCCCGCCGTCGTCGTGACCGGTTCCATCGCCGAAATGATCGGCGGCGGCGTCACGCCGGAAGGCTCGAACATCCAGCGTTTCCTCCCGCGCACGATCGACGAAGACCAGTGGCAAACGGCGGACCGCGCCATGCTCTGGCTCTGGACGGAATATGGCCAGACCAAGGGCCGCAATCCGAAACCGGCGAAGAAGGTCGAAGGCGCCAGGCCCAAGGTCAACATCATCGGACCGGCCTACGGCATGTTCAACGGTCCGTCAGACCTCGCTGAAATTCGCCGCCTCATCGAAGGTATCGGGGCCGAGGTCAATCTGGCCTTCCCGCTCGGCAGCCACCTCGCAGATGTCCGCAGGCTTATCGATGCCGACGTCAACGTCTGCATGTACCGTGAATACGGCCGCAACCTCTGTGAAGCCCTCGGCCAGCCCTACCTGCAGGCCCCGATCGGCCTGCACTCGACCACCAAGTTCCTGCGCGCTCTCGGCGAGTTGACGGGGCTCGATCCCGAGCCGTTCATCGAAGCCGAGAAACACTCGACCCTGAAACCTCTCTGGGATCTCTGGCGCTCGGTGACGCAGGACTTCTTTGCCACGGCCAGCTTCGGCATCGTTGCCAACGAGACGCATGCCCGCGGCCTTCGCAATTTCCTTGAGAACGATCTCGGAATCCCGTGCAATTTCGCGGTCACCCGCGTCGCCGGCAAGAAAACCGATAACGACGCCGTACGCGAAATGATCAAGACCAACGCGCCCTTTGTGCTGTTCGGCAGCTTCAACGAGCGCATGTACATGCAGGAAACCGGCGCCCGCTCGGTCTGGATTCCGGCGTCCTTCCCGGGCGCCATCATCCGCCGCCATACTGGCACACCCTTCATGGGCTATTCCGGCGCCACCTATGTCGTGCAGGAATACTGCAACGCGCTGTTCGATGCGCTGTTCCATATTCTCCCGCTTGCCGCGACGATGGATAAAGCCGAAGCGACGCCTGCCCGCAGCGCGGTTCAGGTTACCTGGGACGAAGCCGCGAACGACGCGCTCGAAACCTACATTTCAAGACATTCCGTCCTGACACGGATTTCTGCGGCCAAGCGGCTTCGCGACCATGCGGAAGCCCTCGCCAGCCGCGAAGGCACAGGACGGGTGACACAAGACATGGTCCGGCGCAGCCAGACCGAAATTGAAGGAAGCCGTGCGGCCTGATCCTTCGGGGGAAGGGGCGCGCGGGAAACGAAATAAACAGGAGGAAGACCATGGCACTCGTGAAAATGAATTCATCCGCAGATCTGCGCGACCGCGACCGCCAGTCGATGATCGCCTATGAGGCGCTGATCTACCCGGTATTCCTTGTTGTTGCGATGCTGGGTCGGCTCTTGCCGCGCGCCGGTTCGAAAGCGCGGGTCCGCCCGTCCGCTTTTGCCGAGGCGGCAGACCGGACGCAAAGCGTCGTCCCATGGTTTTTCGTACACAGATAGGGCCTGCGCCCCATCAGTGTGCGAACATACAAGCTTTTGGTGGAGGGGGAGACCCGGATACCAATTGGGCCGCAGCAGGGCGCTGGTGCGGTCGCAGACTTAGGCCCGAACGGAGAAAACTAAATGGCCGATAATGCAAATGAAAGGACTGGGTCGCTGACAGGATTGTCAGCGTCCGAAGCTCAAGCGTTTCACAAACTCTTTATGGTGAGCTTCATCATCTTCACGTTGATCGCAGTTGGCGCCCACTACCTCGTCTGGTCGTGGCGGCCCTGGGTACCAGGCCCCAACGGCTATGCGATGATTGAAGACACACTGAGGCTCGCGAGCACGCTCGTAAGCTTCAAAGCATAAGGAGACTGACCTATGTGGAGAATTTGGCTTCTTTTCGATCCCCGGCGCGTCCTGGTGGCCATGGCGGCTTTCCTGTTCGTGCTGGCAATTCTGATCCATTTCATCCTGCTCAGCTCACCCCGCTACAACTGGCTCGGCACGACGCCGGCCGCTGTTGCGGAGCTGACGGTTGATACGGTCCAGAGTGCCTGAACCAACGGCGGATGGCGGATGGGCAGAGCCCGTCCGCCACCTGTCTCACGCATGAAGGAATTTAGCGGCGCGCAGATACCGGATGTCCCGGACGCGCGCCAAACGAAGGAGCCCCGGCGATGGCGCTACTCAACTTTGAAAGAAAATACCGGATTCGAGGTGGCACGCTTGTCGGCGGTGACATGTTCGATTTCTGGATCGGCCCGTTCTATGTCGGCTTCTTCGGCGTAACGGCGCTGTTCTTCGCCTTCCTCGGAACTGCGCTCATCTTACTGGGCGCTTCGATGGAAGGCACATGGAATCCCTGGCTGATCAGTATTGATCCGCCCCCGATCGAATATGGATTGCAGCTGGCCCCGATGGCCGATGGTGGAATCTGGCAGCTGGTGACCATCTGCGCGATCGGTGCCTTTGGCTCCTGGGCCCTCCGGGAAGTCGAAATCTCCCGCAAGCTCGGTATGGGCCTTCACGTGCCCATCGCCTTTGGCGTCGCGGTCTTTGCCTATGTCACGCTCGTTGTTATCCGCCCGTTCCTGATGGGCGCCTGGGGCCACGGTTTCCCTTACGGGATCATGAGCCACCTCGATTGGGTCTCGAACGTGGGCTATTCATATGGCAACTTCCACTACAATCCTGCCCACATGGTCGCGATCACGTTCTTCTTCACGACGACGCTCGCACTTTCCATGCATGGCGGCCTGGTCCTGTCGGCGGTCAATCCCGGCCGCGGCAAGACCGTGAAGACGCCGGAACACGAGAACGTCTTCTTCCGCGACTTCATCGGCTACTCCGTCGGCACGCTCGGCATCCACCGGCTCGGCCTCTTCCTTGCCCTCTCGGCCGGGATCTGGAGCGCTATCTGCATCGTCATCTCCGGCCCGCTTTACGAGGGTTCGTGGATCGACTGGTGGGATGGCTGGAAAAACCTCGCCATCTGGCGCGTGTAGGAGGATCTGCTCATGGCTGATTACCAGAATATCTTCACCCAGGTTCAGGTCCGCGGCCACACCGATTACGGTGTGACAGAAGGGACCAACTCCGAACCGCGCTATAACCTCACCGCCACAAGCCACCTCCTCGGCCGGATCGGGGATGCCCAGCTCGGGCCCCTGTATCTCGGCTGGTCAGGTGTGGCCTCGCTGATCTGCGGCTTCATCGCCATCGAGATCATCGGGCTCAACATGTGGGCCAGCGTCGGCTGGGATCCCATCAGGTTCTTCGGCCAGCTGCCCTGGCTGTCGCTTGATGCGCCGCTGCCGGAACATGGCCTGAAACTGTTCATGCCGCTGAACGAAGGCGGCTGGTGGCTGATGGCGGGCATGTTCCTCACCGCCTCGATCCTCCTCTGGTGGGTGCGCTCCTACCGCCGGGCCGTCTCGCTCGGCATGGGCACGCATGTATGCTGGGCGTTTGCCGCGGCGATCTGGCTCTACCTTGTCCTGGGACTCATCCGTCCCGTGATGATGGGCAGCTGGAGCGAGGCGGTGCCATTCGGCATCTTCACCCACCTCGACTGGACGAACAATCTCTCGCTCGTCTACGGCAACTTCTTCTACAACCCCTTCCACATGCTCTCGATCGTTTTCCTCTACGGGTCGGCGCTCCTGTTCGCCATGCATGGCGCGACGATCCTCGCGGTCGGCCGTTACGGCGGTGAACGTGAGATCGAACAGATC
>CALGEF010000511.1 GCA_937881755.1 uncultured Acidobacteriota bacterium | reverse complement strand
GGCAGGTAACTGCCGGTGCCGAGAATAAAACTGCGACGCGTCATCCTCATCCTTCCTTTCGATCCAGCGTGCCGCCGTCAGGCCGCGACGCCGCCGGTTCCTATTTTTGCGAGGTTCGCAGCGATCTCGCCCTGGAAATCGCTGGCCGCCAGGTCGGCTGCCATTTCACACGCCCGCGCGAACCCGCGCGCATCGGCGCTGCCATGGCTCTTGACGGAAATTCCGCCGAGGCCGAGCAGGACGCCGCCGTTCACATTGCTTGGATCCATCAGCGACTTGAGGCGCTTCAGGCCGTTCATCGCAAGTAAGGCGCCAGCTTTAGACATCAGGCTTTCCGTAAAGGCCTCACGCATGTGGCTGGCCAGCATCCGGGCAACACCTTCGCCTGTTTTCAGGGCAACATTGCCGGTGAAGCCATCCGTGACAACGACATCGACCATGCCCATCGAGATATCATCACCTTCGATGAAACCACGATAATCCAGATCAAGTCCGGCAGCGCGCAGCCATTCATGCGCCTCGCGCACCTCCTCATGGCCCTTCATCTCTTCCGAGCCGATATTGAGCAGGCCGACAGATGGCCGCGCAATGGCGAGCGTTGCGCGCGCAAACGCCTCGCCCATGATCGCGAAGCTGACAAGCTGCTGGGCATCGGCCTCGACATTTGCGCCGACATCCAGGACGATCGTGCGCCCGCGCAGCGTCGGCCACACCGCCGTCATCGCCGGGCGGTGCACGCCGTCCATCTTGCGCAGGATCAGCATCGACATCGCCATCAGCGCGCCGGTATTACCCGCCGAAACAGATGCGCCTGCCTTGCCATCTCGGATCGCCTCGACAGCGTTCCACATCGACGTGCCCTTGCCGCGGCGAAGGGCCTGGCTGGGTTTCATGTCGCTGGTGATCTTTTCGCCGGCATGCACCAGTGTGGCGCGCGCCTGCAGAACGCTGCGCCCCGCCATCAGGGGCGCGAGCAGCGCCTCGTCGCCGTGCAGGAGCGCCTTCATGTGAGGGCGGCTTTCCAGGAACTCGGCGACCCCGTCGACGACGATGCGCGGGGCATTGTCTCCGCCCATGGCGTCTATCGAAAGCGTCTGCGAGGGATCCATCCGGTCCTGTGCCTGCATGAGTGGCCAGATTCGACGTGTTCCGCTGTGGTTTAAGCCTCGCCGGGGGGCAAGGCAACGGGCGACATGCCGCGTATGTCAGCCTTGCGCGGCGCCCTGCCCGGCAGGGGACCCAATCCAGTTGAACCGGCCCTGGAGGATTTCGCTGTCCGGCTGCTGCGCGAGACGGGCGCTGAGCGCCCGCACCGATTCGGCCAGTGCGCCGGCCTGGTCCGGCCGGGCGACCCCGTTGCGGCGCAGGATGGCGTCAACCGGCTCTGACCCCTCTGCCCCCGTGAGGGCCGCAAACAGGGCCTTTCCGAGACCCGCGTGGCCCTGTGCCAGCTTGCGGACTTTCCGGGCGATCGAGGCATCGCCGACGCCCTTTTCCCGGTAGGCGGCATCGAACCCGTCGAGCACCAGTTCATCCATCCGCAGGATCAGCCGCGCCGGCTCCGGGCCCTCGATCCGGCTCAGCCGGGCGCAGGCCAGACTGGTCAGGACCGTCACCATCCCGGCCCGGCCCTCAAAGGTGTCCGGCACACCGCCGGAAAGATAGAAATCCGGCTCCAGCGCATGGCGCAGCAGGCCGCGATAGGCCTCTGCCGCTGCCTTCCGCCGCGCTGAACGCCGATGGAACCAATTGCCCGAAAATGCCGTCAAGGGTGTACTCCCATGCTTGCCAAGCCCGGTTACCTGCCGCTAGGTCGTTCGTCAAAGCCCATCCGGAGTGACTCCATGCGTAAAAGTGCCATCCTGGCGGTCAGCCTGCTCACGCTGCCCCTGGCGGCGTGCCTTACGCCCTCACGCGATTTCCACGGCTATATCCCGGACGAAGTCCAGCCCTACGACATCAAGCCGGGTGAGGATACCCGCTCGTCGGTCACGGCGCAGCTCGGCTCGCCCTCGACAAAGGGCCTGTTCGACACCAACACCTGGTTCTACATTTCAGTCGTCCAGGAGCGTCTGGCCTTCTACAAGCCGCAGGTCGCTGAGCGCGTGATCACCGCCATCCGTTTCAGCGAAGATGACAAGGTCGATGAGATCCTGCGCTACACGGCGCAGGATGGCCAGGTGATCAGCTACGCCGCGCGCGAGACCTCCACACGCGGGCGCGAACTGGGTCTCTGGGAGCAGATCTTCGGAACGGTCGGCAGTGTTCGCCTGCCGAACTCCGACGAAGCGACACCCGGCAACCCGACGGGACGCCAGGGCCAGTAATTCCGGCGCAGCCATTCCGCTTCAGATGAAAAAGCCCCGGAACAGAAGTTCCGGGGCTTTCATTTGATCCGTATCCGGATGTCTAGTGCGCGAGCACGGCGAGCATCAGGAGCGCCACGATGTTGGTGATCTTGATCATCGGGTTCACGGCAGGGCCGGAGGTGTCCTTGTACGGGTCACCCACCGTATCGCCCGTGATGGCAGCCTTGTGGGCTTCGGAGCCCTTGCCGCCATGGTGGCCATCTTCGATGTATTTCTTCGCATTGTCCCAAGCGCCGCCACCCGAGGTCATCGAGATGGCCACAAACAGGCCCGTCACGATCACGCCGAGAAGCATTGCGCCGACAGCCGCGAGCGCAGCCCCCGAACCGGCGATCAGGTAGATCACGATGAACAGCACGATTGGCGACAGCACCGGAAGGAGCGACGGAACGATCATTTCCTTGATCGCCGCCTGGGTCAGCATGTCCACGGCGCGGCCATAGTCCGGCTTTTCCGTGCCCAGCATGATGCCCGGCTTTTCGCGGAACTGGCGGCGGACTTCCTCCACCACCGACTGCGCAGCGCGGCCCACGGCCATCATCGACATGCCGCCGAACACGAACGGCAAGAGGCCGCCGAACAGCAGGCCGACCACGACGTAGGGGTTGGCAATCGAGAAGTCGACCGAGACGTTGTAGAAGAACGAACCTTCGACGGCGCGTGCCGAGAAGTATTTCAGGTCTTCCGCATACGCCGCAAACAGCACGAGAGCGCCAAGACCGGCAGAGCCGATCGCGTAGCCTTTCGTGACGGCCTTGGTCGTATTGCCGACAGCGTCGAGTGCGTCGGTCGTCTTGCGGACTTCCGAAGGCAGTTCAGCCATTTCAGCAATGCCGCCTGCGTTGTCCGTCACCGGGCCGAAAGCATCCAGGGCAACGATCATGCCGGCCACGCCGAGCATGGTGGTGGTTGCGATCGCGATGCCGTAAAGGCCGGCGAGGTTGTAGGTCAGCAGGATGCCGCCGATGATGATCAGCGCAGGAAGCGCGGTCGCTTCGAGCGAGACGGCAAGGCCCTGGATGACGTTCGTGCCGTGGCCGGACTCGGACGCTTTCGCGATCGAGCGGACGGGACGGTACTTGGTCTCTGTGTAGTAGGCCGTGACCACAACGATCAGCAGCGTCACGAAGAGACCCGCCACACCGCAGGCAAACAGCTTCCAGCCGGTGATGTCGGCAGGTTCGCCGGTGACCGGATTGACAAGACCAAGCAGGGCCCCGGCGCCATCCAGCGTTCCGGCGAGACCGCCGGGCAGCACGGTTTCAAGCGCCACCGCCAGGCCGCCGACGGAGAGGATTCCGGTGACGATGAGCGCCTTGTAGAGCGCGCCCATGATATCCGTAGAGCCCTTCGACAGGGTGGCAAAGAATGTGCCGATGATCGAGGTGACGATGCAGACCGCGCCGATGGCGAGGGGCAGCATCATGATTTCGCCGATATACGGCGTCGCTGCGAAGTAGATGCCGCCGAGAACCATCGTGGCGACGAGCGTCACCGCGTAGGTCTCGAAAAGGTCCGCCGCCATGCCGGCGCAGTCGCCGACGTTATCACCGACGTTGTCGGCGATGGTGGCGGGGTTGCGCGGATCATCTTCCGGAATGCCGGCTTCCACCTTGCCAACCATGTCGCCGCCGACATCCGCACCCTTGGTGAAGATACCGCCGCCGAGACGGGCGAAGATCGAGATCAGCGAAGCGCCGAAACCGAGCGACACGAGCGCGTCGATGATTTCGCGTTTCTGGCCTTCGTCCGTCAACGCCAGGCCGAGCGGGCCGGTCAGCAGGCCGTAATAGCCAACGATACCCAGGAGGGCGAGACCGACCACGAGCATGCCGGTGACAGCGCCTGATTTGAAGGCCATCTGAAGGCCTTCGTTCAGGCCCTTGCGGGAGGCTTCCGTGGTGCGCACGTTGGCGCGCACTGAGACGAGCATGCCGATGAACCCAGCGAGGCCCGAAAGCACGGCGCCGATCAGGAAGCCCAGCGCGGCTTTCCAGCCGAGCAGGAAGAACAGGATAACAGCAACGCCGGCGCCAACCATGGCGATGGTGCGATACTGGCGGCTGAGATACGCGTTGGCGCCTTCCTGGATCGCCTGAGCGATCTCGATCATGCGCGGATTGCCCGCGGGCGCTTTCATGATGGATGTGATCTGCCAGTAGCCATAGGCGACTGACAGGAAGCCCGCTCCTAGCGCGAGTAAGTACCAAGTCATCGGCTTTCCTTCCTAACCCCTAATACCAGTCAGCCCCGCGAAGGCAGGGCTGAGGTGTGTTTTGACGACGGTTCTGCCTGCCAGCCAGCCCCTCAGGGTGCAACTTGGCTCACTTTATGGGCGAGTGACGGACATTCCGATACTAGCCATGCTGGTAGGCCACGGTTTCCGGGAGGTTAACGGGGCGATTTTCAAAGGTCGCAGCGAGACCCGGCTCCGCCCGGATCCGCCCGATGCGCGAAATCCGGATGCCCAGTTCCCGCGCGTCCGCCAGCAAACCGGCCGCATTTTCAGGGCGGGACGCGAAGAGCAGCTGGTAGTCGTCGCCCCAGGTCGCAAGATCCACCCTTTCGGCCAGACTGGAAGCTCCGCCCGCGAAGGGCACTGATTCGAGCGCGATCTCGGCCCCCGCTCCGGACGCCCCCGCCAGCGTTCCGGCGTCGCCGAGCAGGCCGTCAGAGACATCCATCGCGGCAGAGGCATGGCGGACCAGGAGCCCCGCCGCAGATACAGGCGGCAGAATCGGGGTGCGAAGGCTGGCAATCCAGGGACTTGCCTCACCCGCCGCCCTCGCGAGGAAGCCGCGCCGGGGCCCGCCGATCTCGCCGGTCACCCACAGGTCGTCGCCGGCCGATGCGCCGGCGCGCCGGATGGGTGCAGCGCCGAGGCAGCGCCCTGTGAGCGTCAGGGATACAAACAGGCCGCCGGGACTGGTCACCGTGTCGCCGCCGATCAGCGAGGCGCCCCACAGGCCGAGTTCGTCGCCCAGCGCCGCAGCGAAGCCGGCGAGCTGCCCTTCGCTCCCGCCGGAGGGCCAGCCGAGCGTCAGCAGGGCTTCGGACGGTTCGGCGCCGCTGGCCAGGATGTCGGACACGTTCACGCGCACGAGCTTGCGCGCGATCGAGTCGATGGGATCACTGCCGAGGAAGTGCACGCCCTCGACCATGGCGTCGGTCGTGATGACGACCGGGCCTGCGGCGGGTGACAGCTGGGCGGTGTCATCGGTCAGCCGGGCCGCGCCCGGCGCTGCGGCGAGCGGAGCAAAGTAGCGCCGGATCCAGTCTCGTTCAGCCATGCCGGCGCACCGGATGCTGAAGGGCGCTACAGCCCCTCACGGCCTATCGCATAGAACCGGTCGCGGCGCTGGCGGCGAAGCTGCGCCGGTGTCAGCCCTTCAAGGTCGCGCAGCGCGGCGTCCAGCGCCTTGGCGGCGGAGGCCATCGCCCGTTGCGGATCGCGGTGCGCGCCGCCGACAGGCTCTTTCACAATGCTGTCGACGATCTTGTGTTTCAGAAGGTCGGGGCCCGTGATGCCCATCGACTGGGCGGCCTCGCTGGCCTTCGACGGGTCGCGATAAAGGATTGACGCGCAGCCTTCCGGCGAGATCACCGAATAGATGGCATACTCCATCATCAGCACACGGTTGGCCGCCGCAATACCAATGGCACCGCCGGACATGCCTTCACCGATCACAAGCGTCACGAACGGAACACCCAGCGACAGGCCGCGCTGCGTGCCGCGCGCAATCGCTTCGGCCTGGCCGCGCTCCTCGCCGCCCTTGCCAGGATAGGCGCCAGCGGTATCGGGGAAGCTGAGGACCGGCATGCTGAACTTCTCGGCGAGGTCCATCAGGCGCACGGCCTTGCGGTAGCCTTCCGGGTGCGCCATGCCGAAATTGTGCTTCAGGCGCTTCTCTGTGGTGCGGCCTTTTTCGTGGCCCATGATAACGACCGAGCGTCCACGGAAGCGGGCAAGCCCGCCGATGATCGCTTCATCATTGCCGAAGTGGCGGTCACCCGCGAGTTCCTCGAACTCCTCGAAGACCGAGCCGATGAAATCCGAGAAGTGCGGCCGGTCGGGATGGCGCGCCACCTGCGTGATGCGCCAGGCATCAAGATCGGAGTAGATCTGCTTCAGCTGCTTGACCGATTTGGTCTTCAGCCTGGTCAGCTCGTCAGTGATCGACGGACCATCCTTGCGCGCCGCAAGGGCTTCCAGTTCGGCGATCTTGGAATCGAGTTCGGCGATCGGTTTTTCGAATTCGAGATAGGTAGCCATGCGCGTTCCCTAGCAATCTGGCCGCGCTTCGCCTAGCCCGTTGACGGCAGGGTTCTGCCCAGCATCACGACCGCTGGCAGCGTCAGCACGCCCAGAAGGACGGGAAACACAAAGAAAATCAAGGGTAACGTCAGTTTTGCGGGTAGCGCCATGGCCTTTTCCTCGGCATAGAGGATGCGGCGCTGGCGCATGTCCGCCGAGAACACGCGCAGGGTCTGGCCGAGACTGGTGCCCATTTCCTCGGCCTGGCGCAGCATCGTGGCGAGCGATCCCGCCTCCTCGAGCGCCAGCCGGTCGGCAAAACTGCGCCACGCCGTCTTGCGCGCCCGGCCCGCCCTGAGCTCGAGCGACAACGTGCGCATATGGCCGGAGATGACCGGGTGGCGCAGCTCCAGCTCCTCCCCCACGCGCTGGACCGACGCATCGAGACTGAGGCCCGCTTCCACGCAGGCAACCATCAGGTCCATCATGTCCGGAAAACCGAGCGAAGCGGCCAGCTTGCGCTTCCTGATCTGCGCATCAAGGAACATGCCCGGCGCAGCGAGGCCGACAAGAACCAGCAGGATGGAGGCGCCGACAGGGGCGTATTTCGGCAGGCCGGCAAAATACGGCAGCGAGAAGAAGAGTGCGATCTGCGGAATGACCACGCAGACAAAGCGCGCTGCGAAATAGCGCGGGACGGCATTTGCCTGCGTGAAGCCTGCAAGGTTCAGCTTGCCGCGCACCGCATTGACCTGCTCGCCCTCGGTGGGCGCGACATTGTCGGGAAGCCCCATCAAGGCGCGGGCGATCAGGCTGCCGCCGCGTTTGGGCTGGTCTATCGCTTCCGGACTGCGGCGCGTCAGGCGGCGGCTGATATCTTCCTCAGCCTTCTGGTTGCGAAGGAAAGACACGACGCCCGGAATCGCGATGAGCATCGCCAGAACGAACAGCGCGACGGGCACCACCGGGCCTGAGAGGAAGGACATGCTCATGGCGCCCGCATCACATCTTGAAGTTGATCATCTTGTTCATGACGATGTTGCCGATGATCATCCACACGAGCAGGCCGGCGAAGCCATACTGGATCAGCGGATCATTGATCACGTTGCCATAGAATTCCGGGCGCAGCATGTGGATAGCACCCATCACCATGAAGGGCGCCGACGTCAGGATCATCGCGGACGTACGCCCTTCCGATGAGGCAGCACGCACCTTGAGGCGCATGGTCTGGCGTCCGCGGATGGTATCGATATTTGACTTGAGGAGTTCGGTAAGATTGCCGCCGGTCTTCTCCTGCAGGCGCACCGTGGCCCCAAACAGCTCGACATCCGGATCGCCCGACCGCTCCGCCATCCGCTGCACTGCGTTGGTCAGCGACATGCCGTAGGACACCTCGTCCGCCGTCATGCCGAACTCCGTGCCGATCGGATCCGGCATCTCGCGCGCCACCAGCGCCACAGCCGTCGCCACCGGGTGCCCGGCCTCAAGGCTGCGGCAGACAATCTGCAGCGCATCCGGCAACTGCGTCGCCAGCTTCCTGGCGCGCCGGGCAGCGAGATGCCTGATCACCATCAGCGGCGCGAGCGCGAACACCGCGCCGTATACCGGAAGGGCAACCCACAGCCCGCCCGCATAGTACCAGGCGGCACCCGCCGGAATCAGCGACCCCACCGCCGACATGGCAACCCACCTCACGGGCTCGTACTTCAGCCCTGAGCGCACGATCAGCTGGTTCAGCCAGCGAAGCGACATCGCAGGATTGCCCTCGCGGTCGAGCCCCCGGCTCTTGCGCAGCTCGATCATGGCCTCATTGTGTGTCTCGTACCGCTCCTTGAACTGCAGGCGGCGGTTGACGATGCGCTGTGCCTGCGCGTTCGAGACGAGCCCGAGCACGGACTGGATCGCCAGGAACACCGCGCCCGTCGCCATGATCGCCGGGATGATCAGCGAGGCATCAAGGCCTGCAAGGTCTGGAAGGCCAGGCACGCATAAGCCCCCTGATCAGAACTTGCTGGACGGATCGAACAGGCCGGCCGGCATGTGCACGCCGCGCCGCTCCATCTCGTCGAGGAATTTCGGACGAATCCCGGTCGGCGCGAAATACCCCATGACCTTGCCATTCTCCGCCGTGCCTGTCCGCTCGAACCGGAAGATTTCCTGCAGCTGGACGACCGAGCCCTCCATCCCGGTGATCTCGGCAATCGAGACGACCTTGCGCGAGCCATCCGACATGCGCGTCGCCTGCACGATGAAGTTCACCGCTGAGGCGATCTGTCCACGGATGGCCTCTTCGGAAATCTTCAAGCCGCCCATCATCACCATCTGCTCGAGACGCGTCAGCGCATCGCGCGGATTGTTGGCGTGGATCGTTGCCATCGAGCCTTCGTGGCCCGTGTTCATCGCCTGCAACATGTCGAACGCTTCTTCCGAGCGCACCTCCCCGAGGATCACCCGGTCAGGCCGCATCCGCAGCGCGTTCTTCACCAGCTCGCGCTGGCGGATCTCGCCCTTGCCTTCAATGTTCGGGGGGCGGGTTTCCATCCGCGCGACGTGCGGCTGCTGCAGCTGAAGTTCCGCTGCATCTTCGATCGTGATCAGGCGCTCGTCCGGATCGATCGCCGCCGACAGCGCATTCAAAAGCGTCGTCTTTCCCGATCCCGTCCCGCCCGAGATCACCGTCGAGGCGCGACACTTCACGGCCCCAAGGATGAAATCCGCAACAGGACGCGGGATTGCCCCGAAGCCCACCAGCTTGTCCATCGTCAGCGGCGACTTCGAGAATTTCCGGATCGAGACCAGCGGGCCGTCGATGGCAATCGGCAGCACCGCGGCATTGACGCGGCTGCCGTCCAGCAGGCGCGCGTCCACCAGCGGCTGGCTTTCGTCAACGCGCCGGCCCACTGCCGCCACGATCCGCTGCACGATGCGCAGCAGGTGATCATTGTCCGCAAACCGCACCGGGGCAAGCTGCAGCTTGCCATGCCGCTCGACATAGACCTGGTTACAGCCGTTGATCAGGATATCCGAGATGGAATCATCCTTGAGCAGAGGTTCGATGGGCCCAAGGCCTGTCATCTCGTCCATCACGGCGTCCGCAAAAGAGGCCTCCTCTGCCGAGGACAGCGCCATCTCTTCCTTGCGGAGGATATCGCCGATGATGCCGCGCACGCGGCGCCGCATCGTCTCGTCATCCATCTTGTCGAGGGCGGATAGGTCCAGCTCATCAATCAGCTTTGCATGCACCCGAAGCTTTGCATCGAGCAGATCGAAGCCTGCCGATTCCGGCCTGGAGCGCATGTTGGACGCTGTTCCGGCAACCGGTGAGGCTGCAGCGACCGGCTCCTCCTTCCTGACAGCGGGTATAAATCCGAAACGGCTCATGCGCGTGCTTTCCGGGTTGACCTTGTCGTCTGGGAATGCCCGATCATGCCATCCGGCACAAACTTGCGAACCATTCCGTCCACATCGCTGACAAGCGGGCTCTTCGGTTTCACACTGGCAATCGGCTTGCCAAGATTGACCGCCGTGCGCGCCGCGTCCCAGTCGGACGTGACGGTAACATCGATCTTTCGGTCGATGGCCTTCTCGGCCTGACCCACCGGAACCCCGGCAAGGAACTGTTTCTTCTGCAACGTCCGGTTCAGCACCAGTCGCGTCTTGCCCGCGTCACCGCGCAGCACGTCGACATCCCGGCACATGTCAGCCGCGGCGTGCAGGCTGGGCACCGTCAGCTGACTGACGATCACAGCCTGGTCCACTGCCGCCAACACTGATTTTGTCCAGGGCATCATATGGCGCGGCATATCGAGGATCACGAAGGGAAACGCCGCGCAGGTCACATCCAGCAGGCGCAGGATGGCCGCTGCACTGGCCAGCGCATCCGCTTCCGGGTTGCGCGGCGAGGCAATGATCGAGACGCCGTCCTCATGCTGCCAGCACCAGGCCGCCAGCAACCGCGCGTCAAGACGCTCAGGGGCCGCCGACAACGCCTGCAGGTCGAGCTTCGGGACAGCTTCGAGGAGGGACGCCGACATCCCGTCGGCGAGGTTCAGGTCGACAAGGCAGACCTTGCCCGGCCCGACGAGACGCGCCAGCGCGAACGCGCTTTCAATCACCAGTGTCGAGACGCCGGCTCCGCCCACAGCGCCGCGAAACGCCCAGCAGACAGAACTGGCCGGCACGCCCTTGGCTTCGGTGCGCGTTTCAGTGAGGCGCGCGGCGGTCTCCATGACATCCCCGGCATCAGCCGAAACAGCCAGCACATCCCAGGCCTCAAGTTTCATAAGGGCCCGGACCATATGCGCCGGTAACTGGTCGGAGATGACGATGACGGCCGTGGACGGACGCTCTACCGCAAGCTGGAGCAGCAGCTGGTCCCAGCCGGCCATGCCCTGCTCGATCAGGATCAACCCGCCGCCATGACGGATCAAGATATCCGGCGCAGCCATTTGCGACAGGTCCTGCACGTCCGGACAGATTGCCTTCAGCGCCGCGATCCGCTCGGGGCGGGTCAGCACGGCCATGGACGGCACGGTGCGCCCCGAAGGGGCAGCCGGCAGTCCAGGTTGAAGCTGGGCGGCGGATGTCATTATTCGCCGCCCCCGGTACCGGTGCTGGCGAGTTCTCTTACCTGGCCTTCGTTGAGCGCCTTCATGGCATTCACGGCGCGCACACCAGAGGTGGAGTCCACCGTTTTCGAGTTCGGCAGGTTCACATCCCGGCTGGCCTGCGCCGCCACGTTCGTACGGGTCGCCTCGCCAAGCAGGAAGCGGTCCTGCGCGTCCACCGACGCACACGCGCCAAGAATTCCAAAAGCCATCAGCAAAGCGAGTTTCCTGTAGTTTAACATTCTAATCAGTACCCTGACATAATTGATTCTTGACCGGCCGTCTTTCCGAGTAGGAACAGCTCACTCTCCGACGGCTCTGCAAAGGCATCCAGCGGCGAGGCCAGCTGGTCCGGATGCGGCATCGGCTGCACCAGGCGCGGCGTGACGATTATAACCAGTTCGCTCTCGTTGCGCTGGAAGCGCTTGGACGAGAACAGCGAGCCAAGGATCGGCACATTGCCGAGCCAGGGCATCTGGCGCACATCGTTGGAGTAATTGTTCTGGAGGAGCCCCGCAACGGCAAACGCCTGCCCGTCATGCAGCTCCACCGTCGTGTCGGCCCGGCGCACCGAGATGCCCGGAATCTCGATGCCTGACGTACGGATACCATTAGCCCGGTCGATAGATGAGACTTCCGGACGTACGCGGAGGTTAATCAGCCCGTCGCCGAGCACCGTGGGCGTAAAGTCGAGGCTGACGCCGAACTTCTTGAACTCAATGGTGATCTCGTTGTCCCTGCTGGCCACCGGGATCGGGAACTCTCCGCCCGCAAGGAAGCTCGCTGTATCGCCCGACAGCGCCACGAGATTCGGCTCCGCCAGGGTCCGGATGATGCCCTTTTCCTCAAGCGCACGGATCTGCA
>CALGEF010000510.1 GCA_937881755.1 uncultured Acidobacteriota bacterium | reverse complement strand
CTGGTCGAGCATGTCCCGCATCTGGCGCCTCTGAATGCCTCTGATCAGCGCTCAGTTCTGACCCAGCTGGTTGCGCCGCTTTGGGCCAATAAACTGGTGGCGGACATCACCCCGCATGACGTTGCCAAACTGCTCAACATCATAGCCGAGGGCCGGGCGCGCCCATCAAAGCAAAAGCCCAATAACCGCGCGCGCAAGCTGCAAGGCAAGAAGCCCACGCCAGTCCGCGCCAACCGCGTGGGAGAGGTGCTGCGCAAGATGTTCAGTCTTGCCATCACATGGGGATGGCGCACAGACAATCCTGCGGCAGGCTTCAAGAAGCGGGTCGAGACTGCGCGCGAGCGCTTCCTGTCCCATGAAGAAATCGCGAAGCTGGCCGAAGTGCTGGACTCGGCCATGGATCAGCGCGCTGCAGGCATCATCCGGATCTGCATGTTGACGGGTGCGCGCGTGGGCGAGGTACGTCAGGCGCAGTTCGAGCAGTTCAATCTGGAACTGGGCGTCTGGTCGAAACCAGCGGCCACCACCAAGCAGCGTAAGGTCCACCGGGTCCCTATCTCAGCCGATGTCGCCGCCATCGTGCGCCAGCGCGCGCTTGTGGTGCCCAGAGGCAATCCGTGGCTTTTCCCCGGCGATGTACCGGGCCAGCCCGTCAAGGAAATCCGCCGGTTCTGGATGATGGTGCAACGCGAGGCTAACCTGCCCGATGTGCGCATCCATGACCTGCGCCATACGTTCGCATCGCTGCTGGTCAGCGGTGGGGCTTCGCTTGAGATGATTGGCAAGTTGCTGGGCCACAGCCAGATGCAGACGACGCTGCGCTATGCGCATCTGATGGATTCGCCCCTGCGCGCCGGGGTGGACGCCGTGGCCGGAATGTTCCGGCCACGCCCGAAGATCGTTCATGATGCGGATGCCAAGCGCGCCTGAAGCGCCCCAGTCGTTCAGCTGTTCCCGCGCAGCGCGCGCCAGAAGGGGCGTAACCTGCGGCGGATCGTGCTTTCGTCCGGAACCTCGCCGTTCTCGGCCACATTGGCGAACCACTCCTGCAACTCGCCAATTAGTTCTGCCTGTGTGGCGGGCAGGCCGTGTTCGTGGATGCGCTGGATCATGGTCACATACATGCCTTCCCAATCATAAGGCGACAGCGACCCTGTCCCGCCGCCGATACGGCGCAGCAGATCGTAGTCATCCTCGAAGCGCTGCACATCCTGGCCCGTGACCATCAGATCCGCGATCGACACCTCGACGCCGTCGGCAGGCTCGGTCACATAGGCCCAGTCGTGCCCACCCTCGGGCTTGATCCGCAGCAGTTTGATGACGGTCGGCCCGGTCCCACCGCGCCGGAAGAGGGGCAGCATGTCCATGGGCGATACGGTGATCTTGCCCGACACCTTGTCGGTCCCGCAAATAGCCAGGGGAATGCCGGTCACGATGTCCAGTTTGCCCTCGGTGGCCCAGCCTGCAATGTCGGCGATCATGCACCCCCAACGTGACGCGGTTTCATGCAGGTTGAAAAATGCTCTGGGTGGAAGTGCCATTCTGACTCCAATTCTCGTTCTGAGGGCATGCGGGCTTGCC
>CALGEF010000509.1 GCA_937881755.1 uncultured Acidobacteriota bacterium | reverse complement strand
GCCGCCGATATTCTCCCAATAAGAATTGAGGGCGAGCTGCTGGTCGTAGGTCGGCTCTGAAGCTTTCTGCGTTGGCCGCGCCAAGTTCGCCATTTCCGGGCGCGAAAGCTGCGAGGACGGCTCCTACCGAACCGCCCTCTTCACGCGCACCCCGGCGCCGACCGAGCGCAAGCTGGTGTTCGAATTCTTCGAACGCGATTTCACCGATGCGAAGCAGGATGACGATTAACCCGCCGCCGGGGCCGAAGCTGGAACACGTCACCGACTGGGTGTTCGACCTCGACAATACGCTCTATCCGGCCGAGTGCGATCTCTTCGCCGAGATCGACACCCGGATGACCGATTTCGTCGCCCGCCTCACTGGCCTCGAGCGGCTGGAGGCCCGCAAGCTCCAGAAACATTATTACGCGACCTATGGCACGACGCTCTCCGGACTGATGACCGAGCACGGCCTCGATCCCGCCGAGTTCCTGCACTACGTCCACGAGATCGATCTCTCGCCGCTGCCGGACCTGCCGCACCTGCGTGCCGCCATCGCCGCACTTCCCGGGCGCAGGTTCATCTACACCAACGGCCCCCGACGCCATGCCGAGCGCGTGATCGAGAAGATGGGCCTCGCGCACCTCTTCAATGACAGCTTCGGCATCGAGGAAAGCGCCTACACGCCAAAGCCTCACCTGCCCGCCTACCAGGCCTTCTGCCGCATCCATAAGGTCGAGCCGCAAGGCGCCGCCTTCTTCGAGGACCTTGCCCGCAATCTCCTGCCCGCTAAATCCCTGGGCTTCACGACGGTGCTCGTGCAATCGGCCAAGGACTGGAGCCACGAGCCGGTCGAAGCGCGTCCGGCCGGGGCAGGGGATGTGTTCGGGGGTGACGGGGACGGGCACATCGACTACATCACCGGCGACCTCGCGGGCTTCCTCCATCAGGCTGTTCCGCGCCCGGCCCTGAAAGAGAAAGACTGAACCGATGCCTGACGCCCTTGCCCGCGTGATCAATGCTGCGTGGGAGGCCCGTGAAACGCTCTCCACCGACACCACCGGTGAAGTGCGCGACGCGGTGGACGCCGCCATCAGCCTGCTTGATTCCGGCGAAGCCCGCGTTGCGACCAAGGAAGCCGATGGCAAGTGGACCGTGCATCAGTGGCTCAAGAAGGCTGTGCTGCTCTCCTTTCGCCTCAATGCCAATGGCGCCATCTCCGGCACGCCCGGCGGCGGCAACTGGTGGGACAAGGTGCCGTCGAAATTCGATGGCTGGGGCGCCAGGGAATTCAAGGAAGCCGGCTTCCGCGCGGTGCCGCCGTGCGCCGTGCGCCGCGGCGCGTTCATCGCTAAGAACGCCGTGCTGATGCCGTCCTATGTCAACATCGGTGCCTATGTCGGCGAAGGCACCATGATCGATACCTGGGCCTCGGTCGGCTCCTGCGCGCAGGTCGGCAGGAACTGCCACATCTCCGCCGGAACCGGCATCGGCGGCGTGCTCGAGCCGCTGCAGGCCAACCCTACCATCATCGAGGACAACTGCTTCATCGGCGCCCGCTCCGAAGTCGTCGAAGGCGTCGTCGTCGGCGAAGGCTCGGTCCTCGCCATGGGCGTCTTCATCACCCAGTCCACCAAGATCGTGAGCCGCCAGACGGGCGAGATCATCTATGGCCGCGTCCCGCCTTTCTCGGTAATCGTGCCCGGCACGTTGCCGGACCCCAAGGGCGGGCCGTCACTGGCCTGCGCCGTCATCGTCAAAACCGTCGACGCGAAGACCCGCGAGAAGACCGCCGTCAACGAACTGCTGCGCGACTAGGCGCAAACGACCCCGGCGGCTTACACCAGCTGCCTTACCCCAATGGAGGCTTTAATGGCCGATGATCCGACATCCGAACCCATCAAGGGGCCGGCATCCTACTTCCCCGCGATCGAGAAGACCTATGGCAGGAAAATGAGCCACTGGTTCGCTCTCGTTGCTACCCGCAAGGGTGCGAAACATGCCGAGATCGTCAACTTGCTGAAAAATGAGCATAAGCTCGGCCACGGCCACGCCAACGCCATCGTCGCGCACTGTAAGGCCGCCGATAAAGGCTGAGAGGGTGGGGCGGCGCTGCCATGGGCATCGAGGTTCTGGGCACCGTTAACGACCCTGGCACGCCCGGCAAGTCCGGCGATGACCGCTACGGTTTCGAAGCAGCCGCCGGCCGCGCCTGGGTCATCGATGGCGCCACCATGCAACCGACCTGAAGCCATTTCCCGGCGCTGAAAGCGGCGCAGCCTGGCTCGCCGAAACGGTCTCGGCGCGCCTGATGTCCGGCCCTGGGCCCGCCGAAAGTGCCAGCGCCTATTTCGGCCGTGTACTGACGGATTTGCGCGCCGGGGCGGAAAGCACGTCAAATGTCGATCTCGGCAGCCTGCCCGGTGAAGCCATGCCTGTCGCCTCTGCCATGTGGCTGCGCTGCGACGGGGACGCCTGCGAATTCGTCTGGGCGGGGGACTGTTTTGCCATTGCGGGCACCGGCCCGGGCGAGGCCCGGCTGATCGGCACGCAGGAGAAAGCCGACGCCGAAACGCGTGAAGCCGCCCGCATGCTCTCCCTGTCGCAGGCGGAGAGAAGGGCCATCCTGCAAGCCCAACGCCGCGGCGCCAATGCCCCGGAGCGCGGCCTGATCACGCTCTACCCCGCCGCCGCTGCGCATCTGAACACCCTGCGCCTCACCCTGCCGCGCGGCTCGCCCGTCCTTTTGATGACCGACGGCTTTTTCCGTTTCGTTGAGCCCTATGGCCTCGACACGCCTGCAAGCCTCCTCGCCCCCGTCCTGAAAGACGGTCTCGCCGCCGCCACAAGCAGCCTGCGCCAGCATGAAGCTACCCCGCACAACGTCCGCCTCAAGGCCCGCGACGATGCCGCAGCCATCTTGCTGCACTCTTAGCGTCCGCGTCAGGTACTCAGTGTAAAGACGGTATTCAGGTCGAGGGCCGTCCAGGGCAGTTCGGCGAGGTCCGTGATCCGGCGCGGCACATAGCCGAGGCCCTTGAGGAACTCGGTGAGTTCTTCCTTGCCGATGCCGAAGCGGCCCTCGCGGTTGTCGATCTCGCAAACGATCGCCGGCCGGTGCTTCCTCAGTGTCTCGGTAGCGCCTCGCAGAACGTCCAGCTCACCGCCCTCCACGTCGATCTTGATCAGCGATACCGGCGGGCAGTCGATATGCGCCATGATTTCGTCAAGCGAGAACAGCGCCGTCAGCTCCCGCTGGATCTTGAACCGGGTAGCAAGGTCCGTCTCATCGCCGATATGAGCGAGTCCGCTGCCCACCTTGCTCTTGGACTTGATAGGCACTTTCAGCTCGACCAGCCGGTCAGCGCCCGGCTTTGGCGCCCCCAGCGCAAACGGAAACAGCATGATATTGGCCTTGCGCCGCACATACGCCGCCACGCTCAGTACCGTCCGGGGCATAGTCTGGGGCTCGAACGCAATCACCAGTCTGCCCTTCGACAACTCGTGCAGCCGCCGCGTGAAGTCGCCCACATTAGCCCCCACATCGATGGTCGTGCTTCCTGCGGGAATCAGCGCCTGCAGCATGCCGAGCTCAGCCTGGTTGCCGTTCATCAGCGCCTTCACCGGCAGGATAATCGCCTTGAACAGTTTCTCGGCGGCCGTCTTGCGTCCGCCGATCACGATCGTGTCGCCTGTGCCAAGCATGCCGGGAAGTCCTTAGTAAGCCGCAAACTCCTCACTCAGCCATTGCTGAAATGCAACCGGCATGTTCATCCGCCCCCGGCCAGTTCGCCACAGGCCGCCAGCAGCCGCCCGATATCTGCCTCCCGTGACAGGCGGTGCTCGCCTTCCTTGATCAGGGTAAGCACCACGTCCGGCGAGGTCAGGCTCGCCGCCAGCGCCAGCGCATGGCCCCAGGGCACGTCCGGGTCCTGCATCCCCTGCAGGATGCGCACCGGCCCGTCGAACGCGATCGGCGTATCCAGGATCGACCAGCGCCGCCCATCCTCGATAAGCGCCCGCGTAATCGGATAAGGCGCGCCATAGTCCGACGGCCGAAGCGTGAAGCCCTGGTCCAAAATCTCCGCTTGCTGCTCCGGCGAAAACTCCGGCCACATCAGCTTTTCGGTAAAGTCCGGCGCCGGCGCAATCAACACGAGGCCGCGCACGCGCTCCGGCCGCGCCGTCGCCGCCAGCAGCGCCATCCAGCCGCCCATGCTCGAGCCCACCAGTACCAGCGGGCCCTCCGTCTGCGCATCAATCGCCGCCAGCGCGTCGGCGCGCCAGGCGCTGATCGTCCCCTCCTCGAACGCGCCGCCCGATTGCCCGTGTCCGGAATAATCGAACAGCAGCGTGCCGTGTCCCGCCTCCCGCGCCCAGGCCTCCACCGCCAGCGCCTTGCCGCCGCTCATGTCGGACTTGAACCCGCAGAGCCAAACGAACGTCACCCCGCCCGCCGGTGCAGCGGTGCGGCGGAACGCAA
>CALGEF010000508.1 GCA_937881755.1 uncultured Acidobacteriota bacterium | reverse complement strand
GAAAATGCTGACAAATGAATGTCCGACGTTGTCAAATACAGGGCGGCGTCATTGGACGCTGCTCTGTTTGCCGATTGCGGACAGATAGCTGACAGCTGCCATCGTCAACGGCGAAGGCAGGGCGGCGCAGTCGAACCAGCCCCAGCCTCGGTGCTTCTCGGGCTCGAGGATTTTCGGCTCACCGGATGTGATCCGGGCTTCATAGACAGGCGCGATCCAGTGCCGGCCGTCCCCCCGGTTAATCGTCTCGGCAATGCAGGCCAGGCGAAGGATCTCGATCTCGATTCCCAGTTCTTCGGCAATCTCGCGGCGGGCCGTTTCCATAGCCGGTTCGCCGAAGTCGATCTTGCCGCCGGGCAGGCCCCAGGCGCCGGCTTCCGGTTCGCGCAAACGCTGGATCAGGAGCAGGCGACCGGTGTCATCGCGGATGGCGGCGCCGCATCCGGCTTCGGGTTTCTGCACACTCATATGTCGCCGAACGCCTTCAACGCAGCCGGCGCGATGATGTCGCCCCATTCCTGTACGAAGTGGCCGCCGTCCGGAATGACCAGGGCTTCGGGGCAGCCCTTGATCTGTTGCCGGAGCAGTTCCATGACCGGCGGCCCGAGAACCGGATCGGCGGCGCCTACGGCCATGAAGGATTGTCCCCGCCAGTCTTTGCGCCACCAGGAGGCTGCCCGGCGCGAGATATCCACACCTTCCATGTCCGGCCTGACCATAACGAGCTGCGGAAACCGCCTGACCCCGGCCTTGTAGGAAATATCTGGATAAGGGGCACTGTAGGCCGCGGCTTCGGCGTCCGACAGATTCGGGCTCGCCCGCTTCATCAGGGCGGCAACGTCCATGTCCGGCTGGCTGGCCGCAAAGGCTTTCCACGCATCGAAACCGGGGCTCGGGGATGCGCCCACGGCAAGCGCGGTGTTCATAACGATCAGTCGGGAAAACCGGTCTGGCATGTCCACCGGCAGGGTCAGCCCGAGCAGGCCGCCCCAGTCCTGAACCACCAGCGTCATGTTGGTCAGGTCCAGGTGGCGGATCAGGGCCAGCATCATGTTGCGGTGGAAATTGAAGGTGTAGGCGGCGTCATCCACCGGCTTGTCAGAGCGCCCGAAGCCGAGCCAGTCCGGGGCGATGACCCGGGCCCCGCTTTCCGAGAAAGCCGGGATCATCTTGCGGTAGAGATAGCTCCAGCTTGGCTGCCCATGCAGGCAGAGAAACGTCCGGCGCGCATCCTTCGCCCCCTCGTCGATGTAGTGGACCCGCAAGCCTTGATAGCCCGGCAGCATATCAACATAGTGCGGCGCAAAGGCGTAGCCGGGCAAGTTGGCAAACCGCTCATCCGGCGTGCGTTTGATGTCTGCAATCACGATCGACGCCCCGATTGCCGGTTATCCGGCTGTCCAGTCTCCCCTGCACCTTTACCAAAGCGGCTGAAACAAAAAAGGCCGCCAAGGCAATACCCTGGCGGCCCGAGGAGAGGGTTGGAGAGGGCTGGAAGCTTACTTCTTGGCCGAAGCGTTGCACTCGGCGAGTTGTTCGGCCGTCAACTCGGATTTCGTGTTGCGAAGGGCGGCGAGTTCGCCGACTTCTTTTGCGATCTTCTTGCAGATGCGCACGGTCGGCGCCTTGCGGTCTAGTTCGGCGGTGCAGGTCGTGCCTGCGCAGGACCAGACGACGCTTTCAGCGACGATGCGCTTTTCGGAAAGCGGGTTCACGGTCTCGAAGGTGTAGGAGTTGCTGGCGAAAGCCGGGGCGGCGATGGTTGCGAAAGCGGCGGCAGCGAGGATAGAACGGAGCATGGGAGGGTGCCTTGTCGTTCGGGGTTGATGATGCATTCGGTGGTCAGGCATTCGGCCTGAAATGATGATTAAAGAACGTTGAATAATACGTCAAGTGTTCAGAGCGCTCAATTCAGAATAATTGGAGAACGGTTCGTTCCATACGTTGCGGCGCAGCATACCGCTTGCCGTGGCGGCACAAATTGCCGCCTCGCCCGGCAGGGGTATGGTGAACTCAAAGCTGCGACGCATGGGAGACAGACATGGACTTCAATATTCCAAAGGACATTGCCGACTATCTGGTCGTGCTCGACAAATTCATCGACGACGAGATCAAGCCGCTTCAGGCGCAGGACGACAACGAGCGCTTCTTCGACCATCGCCGCGAGTGGGCGCGCACCGATTTCGACAATGAAGGCCTGCCCCGCCCGGAATGGGAAGCGCTGCTGCGCGAGGCTAAGAAGCGCGCCGACAAGGCCGGCCATCTGCGCTACGCCCTGCCGAAGGAGTTCGGCGGCCAGGACGGCTCAAACCTTGGCATGGCGATCATCCGCGAACACTTTGCCAAGCAGGGCCTCGGCCTGCACAACGACCTTCAGAACGAGCATTCGATCGTCGGCAACTTCCCGCAGATCCTGATGCTGCGGGACTTCGCGCGCCCGGACCAGAAACATCTCGCCGAGGCGGCCCTGGCCGGCAAGTTCATCGCCTGCTTTGGCCTGACCGAGCCGAACCACGGCTCCGACGCGACGCACATGGAAACCCGCGCGGTGCGCACCAGGAAGGACGGCAAGGACGGCTGGCTGATCAATGGCGAGAAGATGTGGATCACGGGCATGCATGTCGCGACCCACATCATGCTGTTCTGCCGTACCAGCGGGAAGGACGGCGACGCCAAGGGCATCACCTGCCTGATCATCCCGGCGCGCGATCCCGGCGTGATCATCGAAGAATACATGTGGACCTTCAACATGCCGACAGACCACCCGCGCCTCACCATCAAGGATGTCTGGGTGCCGGAAGATGCCGTGTTCGGCCCGCCGGAAGGCGGCCTCGCGCTCGCACAGCACTTCGTGCATGAGAACCGCATCCGCCAGGCAGCCTCCTCCTGCGGCGCGGCGATCTACTGCATCAACGAGAGCGTGAAGTATGCTAATGAGCGCAAGCCCTTCGGCAAGCCGCTCTCGACCAACCAGGCGATCCAGTTTCCGCTGGTGGAGCTCGCCACGCAAGCCGAGATGCTCCGTCTGCTGATCTTCAAGACTGCCTGGGAAATGGACCAGATGTCGAAGCCGGAAGTCGCCATCCGCCTCTCGGACAAGGTCTCGATGTGTAACTATTACGCCAACCGTCTCGTCTGCGAGGCGGCCGACCGCGCGATGCAGGTGCATGGCGGGATCGGCTATTCCCGCCACAAGCCGTTCGAGCACATCTACCGCCACCACCGGCGCTACCGGATCACTGAAGGCTCCGAGGAGATCCAGATCCGCAAGGTCGCCGGCCACCTCTTCGGCTTCATGGGCCCGAACAAGCATGGTCAGCCCAAAGGCGAAACCGGCAGGGACGGCAAAAGCACCGAGCCGACGGACTTTGCGGTGCGGTAAGCGCTCGACCAGCGAAACGAAAATACCGGGCCGTCACGCCCGGCATTTTTGATTCAAGGTCAGAGCTTCGCAAACTGCGCCGTGAAGTGGCGCATCATGGGCGGTTCCTTCACGATCCGCATTCCGCGCAGCATATCTTTCGAGGCCGCGACTTCCTCCAGCACTTCCACCACATAGTCGGCATGGCTCTGCGTGTAGACGCGGCGGGGCATGGCGAGGCGGACGAGGTCCATGGCGCCGGGGGCTTCGGTGCCGTCCGGCTTGCGGCCGAACATGACGGTGCCGATCTCGCAGGCGCGGATGCCGCCCGCTTCATACATCGCGCAGGTCAGCGCCTGTCCGGGATAGTGCAGCGCCGGAATGTGGGGCAGGAAGGCGCGCGCGTCGATGAACACGGCATGCCCGCCTGCGGGCTTCACCACAGGAATACCCATCGCGTCGAGGCGTTCGGCAATGTAGGAATTGCTCCGCACACGGTAGCGCAGGTAATCCTCGTCGATGATTTCCTTCAGGCCCTGCGCAATGGCATCGAGGTCACGGCCCGCGAGGCCGCCATAGGTCGGGAAGCCCTCGGTCTGGATCAGCAGCGTGCGGGCGCGTTCGGCGAGCGCGTCATCGTTCAGCGCCAGCCATCCGCCAATGTTCGCGAACGCGTCCTTCTTGGCGCTCATCGTCATGCCGTCGGCGACCGCAAAGCAGTCGCGAACAATGTCCTTGATCGGACGGTCCATCTGGCCCTCCTCGCGCAGCTTGATGAACCAGGCATTCTCCGCAAACCGGCAACCATCAATATAGAAGGGCTTGCCATGAGCCTTGGCGAGTGCTGCCGCACCGCGAATATTGGAAAGGCTCACCGGCTGGCCGCCGCCGGCATTGTTTGTGATCGTCATCATGACGGCCGGGATCTGCCCGCCATTTTCGCGCAGCACGCGCTCGAGCGCGGCAAGGTCCATGTTTCCCTTGAACGGATGGTCGAGCGAGGGCACGCGGCCTTCTGCAATCGGAATGTCCAGCGCCTCTGCGCCCATCGCCTCTATATTGCCGCGCGTTGTGTCGAAATGGGTGTTCGAAGGGATCAGGTCGCCCTTCCTGGCGATCAGCGAGAACAGCAGATGCTCCGCCGCCCGGCCCTGGTGGGCGGGAATGATGTGGGCAAAGTCCATCAGGTCCTTCACCGCCGCCTCGAAGCGGTAGAAGCTCGGCGCGCCCGCATAGCTCTCGTCCCCGGTCATCACCGCGCCCCACTGCGCGGCGCTCATCGCGGAGGTGCCAGAGTCAGTCAGCAGGTCGATGATCACATCGTCCGAATGCAGCTTGAACAAATTGTAACCCGCCGCCGCCAGAAGGCGTTCGCGCTCCTCGCGCGTGGTCATGCGGATCGGCTCGACGGACTTGATGCGGAACGGTTCAATAATGGTCTTCATGGGTCACTCCCGGGCTGCGATGTCCCTGAGAGAAGAGCGGTTTTTGCCGCCCCGCGCACAGGAACTCCTGCGCTGCGGTTGCCTCTCCGGGGTCTGCCGGAAGACGGCCGCGCTCAGCGCCTGTTGCGATGGCCGGGCCATATCATGCAGGCGCGCGCGCGCCAAGCGGGCCCACCGGGGTTAACAGCGCATTCACCATCTTCGCCGAGCCTCGTCCGACTGAACTGCCCGCTTTCCGAAGGACCCGGCCATGACCCTGCTTGAACGCGTCATCCGCAAACACCGCTGCCGCTCCACGCATCATTACATTGCGTTCGATGCGCTCTCGCTGATCGGCGGAGAGGAGGGCAAGGCCTGGAAATCGCTGTTCCTGGTCCACCACGAGCACCTGTTGAAGGGTGCAAAGGCGCCGGACGCCGAGTTCAAGGACTTCAAGAACCATGTCCTCCACGTCGCCGAAGGCGACTGGGGCGGCGCGCGCGGCAAGGCCCAGGAATGGTATGCGCGCGGTGTCGAACTGCTCGCGAAGAAGCGCTGGAGCGAAGCAGCTTACGCCTTCGGCGTGCTCAGCCACTATTATGCCGACCCGGTCCAGCCCTTCCATACGGGCCAGACCGAAGC
>CALGEF010000507.1 GCA_937881755.1 uncultured Acidobacteriota bacterium | reverse complement strand
CGACATCGAGCAGTGACAGATAGCGGCGATATACAAACACCCGCCCCCGCGCCTTGCCTGTAATCTCTTCCACAATACCGAGTGCCTGCAAGCGCTCGAGCGCTGCGGTCGCGGTGGGGAACGTTACGCCCGAAAGCTCGGCGGCCGTACCGATCGTCAGGAGCGGACGCTTCTGAAGGATAACATGCAAAGCCTGCGCAGCCGGCGCCCCGCGTCCAAGCCCGACGATCTTCGAAGTATCTTCGGCGAAGATCGCAGAAATCGACCGCGCCGCTTCATGCGCCTGGCGGGCGACGTCCCGCACGCCGGTGAGGAAGAATTCAAGCCAGGTCTCCCATCGGCCGTGCTCGCGCACTTCCTGAAGCAGCGCGTAGTACGTTGCGCGATGCGTTTTGAGGTAGAGGCTGAGATAAAGGAGCGGCTCGTCGAGGATCCCCTGCTCGCAGAGATATAACGTGATGAGCAGGCGCCCGAGCCTGCCATTGCCATCCAGGAAAGGATGGATCGTTTCGAACTGCACATGCGCGAGGCCCGCCTTGATGAGAGGCGGCAGGCCGGAGTCCGTCTCGTGAAGGAAGGCCTCAAGATTGCTCATGAGATCCAGCACATGCTGGGGCGGCGGTGGCACGAACAGCGCATTGCCCGGCCGTGTGCCGCCGATCCAGTTCTGCGACCGCCGGAACTCGCCTGGCTGCTTCGTGCTTCCCCTGCCCGACGACAAGAGAATGCCATGCATCTCCTTCAGCAGGCGGAGCGATAGCGGGAACCCTCCGCGGATACGGTCCAGGCCATGCGTCAGGGCGGCAACATAGGTCGAGACCTCCTCGACATCGTCCAGCGGCACACCGGGCGCGGCCTCATCTTCGTAGAGGAGCAGGTCCGATAGCGAAGACCGGGTCCCCTCGATCTGGGACGAGAGCAGCGCTTCCTTGCGCACATACATGTAGAGGAAGAGCGATGTGTCGGGCGCCACGCTGCGAACGCCGTCCAGTCGCCCCAGCGCAAGCATCGCCTCGCTGGCGAGGACCGACAGGCCCGCCATGTCGATCGGGGGCCGGGGCGGCAGGTCCGGCGGCAGGAAGGCGCGCACAGACTCGCCGGTGACAGTGCTTGTCACCCACTTGCCTTTCCGGCCGGAGTCCTGCGCAGCTGCCATGGTACATCCTTTAATAGCGCCCAACCGTTATTAAAGCATAACTGCATATGCTTTAATAATCACCCGGGCAATTAAAGGCTGGCGCCTTGTCCGGAAACGAAAACATCGCCGGATTCGGCCCCTGACTGTCACGCGGGAGGCAATATTGTCTCAGGTAACCCCGCCACCCTGTAAACGACCCGCGCGCCCGGCCCGGATCTTTCCAAGACTGCCCCGTCATGGCGCTCCACATCCGCGATTTCCGTCAAAGCGATAAGGCAGAGCTATCCAAGCTCTGCGAGACCGGTCGACTGATCGGCGCCCTGCCCCGACATGCCGGCGGAGCCCGCCCCCTGAGCAGCGCGACCTGCTCGCTGCCCTGGTGGATCTGGACTTTCAGCCGGATGAACGCGCAGGCGTCCTGCGCCGGCTTATACAAGCCCGCAGCGCCGCCTGAACACGAGGCTGAATCGAGCGCCCGCGACCCCTCTGGCCGCAGTCACCCCGGACACTCCCGATCCACAAGACACCTGCGGACAGTGGGAAGCGCGCTGTGCGCGGGTCAGCCGACGAGTCCCAGCCCCAGGCCTTGCAACAGACAACCAGATCCTCAGTGAGCCTCGCCGGGCAGGCCGTCAGGCCGGACAGACCCGCGCGCCCGCGCGGGTGGACCGCGAAGAATCTGGGCCTCTTCAGGCCAATATGCGCTGCGGGAGCAACCTGCGAGCGGCCACGACGTCGAATGTCGCAATGGGCCAGGTCGGTTCATCTCGTCCCGTAAGGGGACCGGCTGAGCCATCCCAGTCCGGTCATTCGGTTGCCTCATCACCGCGAGGCCGGACGGACGGCATGGTCGCCTAAGGCAGAGCTCCATATAATTTTTTAGTCATATATTTTCATTTTGATGTATTTTTATACATCGTTTTGCTCTGGTCGCGATCTGTTGAATGTTCTATAATACATCAAACCAAATAATTATGATTGATAAGTCATCATGCGCTACGCATTGGAAGAAATGGGCGCCGCGCTCAAGGCCGCCCGAGAACGTCAGGGACTGAGTCAGCGCGAGTTGGCAGACGCCGCCGGGACAGACCAGGCACGTATCTCGAAGATTGAGTCCGGGGACATCGACCTCAGGCTGTCGAGCCTTGTGAACCTGGCACGCACGCTCGGGCTTGAACTGGTCCTGGCTGACAGGCGCCACCTGCCGGCCGTTGAGGCCATCCTGAAGGAGCGCGCCAGCGACGCGGATCCCGGGCGCAGATCCCGGGTCATCCGGCGTATCCGGGAAAACCTGCAGAACCTGCAGCGCGCGCATCCGGACGATCGCCAGCTGAAACAGGCGATGAACGCCGTTGCCGTCCTGAACATGGCGCGCCTCACGGAAGCGGAACTTGCCTTGCTCGAAGAGGCGAGCGGCCAACTAAGCGATGCAAAGCCAGAAGCCATGGACCAGCTGCGGCCGCGTCTCGAGACCCTGATCCGCCTGCGCAATGCGAAAGCACATGGCGCTCCCGACACGCCGGGACAGCAGCCTGCCTACACATTGGATGACGACGATGAATGAGGTCCGTGTTCTCGATGTGCGCCTTTACGGCAATGTAATTGGCAAGCTGACCCTCCAGCCCGGCGACCGGTCGATCTTTTCCTTTACCGAGGACTATATCGCAGATCCTGCGCGCCCGGCCCTGAGCCTCTCTTTCAAGGATCAGGCCGGCGGGCTGATTGAACAACTCAGGCCGACACAGACGAGCCTCGCGCCCTTCTTCTCGAACCTCCTGCCGGAGGGTCCGCTGCGCGACTACCTGGCAAGGCGCGCGGGCGTCAAAGCGGTCCGTGAGTTCCACCTGCTCTGGGCGCTGGGCCAGGACCTGCCCGGCGCAGTGGATGTGGTCTCCCCGGACGCACTGAGCTGGCTTGAAGACGTTGATCTGGCAGGCCATGCGTCAGACCGGCCAGCAAGTTCCAGGGCGCTGCGCTTTTCCCTGGCCGGGGTGCAATTGAAATTCTCGGCCGTGAAGGCGGCGCGCGGCGGCCTGACCATTCCGGTCCACGGAACGGGCGGGGACTGGATCGCCAAACTGCCCTCGGCAACCTATGCCCGCGTGCCGGAAAACGAATTCTCCATGATGCGCCTGGCAGGCCTCGTCGGCATCGACGTTCCCGAAACTGATCTCGTGGCGCAGGACGCGGTTGAAGGCATCCCGCCTGAGCTGAGACGCATTGATGAACCTGTCTTCGCGATCCGGCGGTTCGACAGGACAGACGCCGGCGAACGCATTCATATCGAAGACTTCGCGCAGGTATTCGCAATCATGCCGGCCAGCAAGTACGAGCGGGCGAGCTACCGGTCGATCGCCAGGGTTCTTGCCATCGAGACAGGCAATCAGGGCGTGGAGGAATTCATCCGGCGGCTCGTGTTCAATACGCTCATCGGCAATGCCGACATGCACCTGAAAAA
>CALGEF010000506.1 GCA_937881755.1 uncultured Acidobacteriota bacterium | reverse complement strand
CAACCTCGTCCATCACGGACAGGGCCTTATCGACGCTGTCGAGCCAAAAGCCCGGCACATCGCGGCCGTTCACCGGCTCCAGCAGCAGGCGCAGATCTTCCTTTGCCAGCCGTTCGGCGGCGTAGCGCAAGTTTTCGACCAGGGTCGCGCGTGTGATCGCATCGGACGGGGCCGCGCCTGCCTTGCCGGTCAGGCAGTTGATCTGCTGCACGCCCAGGGCTTGCGCATAGTCGATGGCGCGGGCGATCCCATCTCGGAATTCGGCCTGCCGGGCCGGGTCGCAAGCGATGCCGCGATCGCCCGCCGCCCAGTCGCCAGCGGGAAGGTTGTGCAGCACCATTGTGATGCCGTTGGCATCAAGCCGCGCGCGCAGGGTTGCGGCGGGCAGTTCGTAGGGGAACTGCACCTCGACGGCAGCGAACCCGGCCTTGGCGGCGCGGTCGATCCGGTCGGCCAGAGGCGCGTCGGTGAAAAGCATGGAAAGGTTGGCGGCAAAGCGGGGCATGTTCGGTCCTTGAAGGTCTTGGTGAGGAGTCAGGCCCAGGGGCGAGCGGGGGAGCTTGAGGTCAGGATCTCGACCTCTGTCTCCCCGACGTGGAGGACGTGCTCGAAACCGCCGCCTTCGCCGGGACCCCCGCCGAGGAAACACTCCACCGCGAGGACCATGCCGGGGCGAATGATCTCGGTTGCGTAAGAGGTGATGAAAGGTGCCTCGCAATCAAGGCCAAGGGAATGACCGAAAAAGGGGATCATTGCCGAGAAGTCCGACTCTCCGCCACCAAGCTGGCGCATGGCATGTGTTCCAGCTTCATGCAGGTCCGAAAGCGGGCGGCCCAGGTCGATCTCGGCGATGACGCTCTCAACGAGCGAGATGGAATCTTCAAGCACGCGTGCTTGCGAGGAACTGGGCGCAGAACCCACGACGGTCGAGCGCGTCAGATCGCAATAGTACCCATGTGCAACCGGCCCCCAGAGGTCGAAGTGGATCATGTCGCCCGCTTCAAGTCGCCGATGACTGTCCCATGTCGGAAGTGCCTGGCGGTGGCGATATCGGTGGCCCACGGGGCCGCTGGCGACCGCGATGTCATAGGCAAAGCCCCCCGAGGCGGCCAGCCAGCGCAGCCCTTCACCCACGATCTCGCCCTCGGTGCGGCCGGGTTCGGTGGCGGCAAGGCAGACACTCATCCAGTCGCAGCCGATGCGGGAGGCCTCCCGCAACAGCGCCACCTCATGCGGGCTCTTGATCAGCCGCAGGGACTTCAGGATGTGGTCTGCGGGTTCCAGCGTCGTGCTTTCGCCGAGTTCTGACGCCATCATCAGCGCGGCGTCGTGCAGAAGCCCCGCGCGCCCGGCCAGCCCAATCCGTGCCCCCTTGAGGCCGAGTTCGGAAGCAGCGCGGGCCACGTCACGGTCGACAAAGGTCGAAAGCCGGATGTCCGGCAAGGAAACCTCTGAGCGGTCGAGATCGTAGGAATCCGTGACAAGCACCGGATCATGTCCCGGCGAGAGGATCAGGCCAGCATGTCCGCGCGCGCGATGGGCTTCGCTGTCGGGAATGTGGCTGACAGCAGACATGTGGTTGGTGAGATAGAGGAGATCCTGTGAGCCGTCCGAGTTGGTCGACCCGCGTCCCCAGACGATGAGCCCGGAAAACCCCTCCCGAAGCGCTGCGTCCAGAGCGCGGTCGCAGCGAGCCGCAAGCTCGGCGTCGTCGACGCGGGGAAGGGTGGTTGGGCCTGGAGGAATATGGATCATGTTCTTGAGCTTTTATTGTCCGGGAAAGACTCGCAGCCTCGATCGGAAATGAACGCGATCATGTCTCGGCGGCCGGTGCCTGATCGTTGCTGTCCTTCCGCCGCTGCAGAAAGAGAGCGATGATCATGCAGGTGGTTACGAAGAGCAATTGTATCGTTGCTACAGCAGCGACGGTGGGATCGATCGTATCGGTCATTCTGCGATACAGCAGCACCGGGAGCGTCACAAGGGAGGGGGATTGCAGGAATAGGGCCAACACAAGCTCATCGAAGGATGACAGGAAGGCGAGGAACGTACCGCTGAGGAGCGCGGGACGAATGATCGGAAAAGTTACTTGTATGAACGTCGCGATCGGCCCGGCCCCAAGGCTGGCCGACGCGCGTTCCAGATCGCGATCGAACGTCTGAAGAGTCGCGGCGACCGGAATGAC
The DNA here is from genome assembly GCA_937881755.1 of uncultured Acidobacteriota bacterium. GTDB lineage: Bacteria > Pseudomonadota > Alphaproteobacteria > Caulobacterales > Hyphomonadaceae > Hyphomonas. Next base: position 5,146 of record CALGEF010000506.1, on the reverse strand, counting down.
CACAAACGGCAATGCAAGCACGGTATGGGCAAGAACGAAGCCGACATAGCTTCCGTTGAGGTCAAGGCGCAGGAAAACAAGATAGATCCCGAGGCCGACGATGATGATCGGGACCACTTGAGGTGCAAGCACCAGAGCGCGCACGATGACGATCAGGCGCGACGTGCTCCTCGTAATGGCGAATGACGTGAGCGTGCCAAGGAAAGATGCGCCCACCGCCACGAGGGATGCGATAACAAGGCTGTTGATGAGGGCTCCGATCCACATCGGCTGAGCGAGGTCCACGTATCGTTGCAGCGTCCAGGTCCTTGGCGGAAAAGCAAAGCTGTTCTCGCCGCTGAAACTGATTGGAACGATCACCAGCAGGGGCAGGATCAGCCAGAGCGCTGTCAGCGTGACGGTGACTACGAGAAGACGCCGCGCAAAGAGAGATGTTGGCTTCTCTTCGTCCATCAGCTTGCATCCCCGTAGGCGCGGCTGCGACGTTGAACGATATTCGAAAGGATCACAAAGACCATCGCGATGATCAGCAATACGATGGCCATCGCGCCCGCGCGCCCGAAAGCTGCTTGCAGGTCAAATTGCAGGAACATCAACTGGGACATCAGTGCCTGGCGCGGCGAGCCGAGGAGCGCCGGCGTAATGAAGAACCCGAGCGCGAGGACAAATACCAACAGCGCGCCGGCAATTATACCCGGCATTGCCAGTGGAAGATAAACCTGCCGGAACGCACGCATCGGCGTGGCGCCCATGCTTTGCGCTGCCAGAACGAGCCTGCGGTCGATGCCATTCAGCACCGAATAAAGCGGCAAGACCATGAATGGGAACAGGATGTGCATCATACCCATCACAACAGCCGGAGCCGTTCCAAGGAACCGGATGCGATCGAGACCGATGGCGTCCAGGATGTCGTTCAAGGGACCTTGATATTGAAGCAGGATAACCCATGCGAAATTTCGCAATAGGATTCCCAGGAACATTGATAGCAGGAGCACGCCCAGCATGATTGTGCGCCCGCGGGGCCCAATCACCGTCATGCAGTATGCGTAGGGAAACGCGACGATGGCCGTGAGCACGGCGCACATGGACGCGACAGTGAAAGTTCTGACGAGGATTATGCGATTGGTCTCGTCGCCAAGAAACCAGACAAGGTTGTCCAGCCCAGCGACTTGCGGCGGGTTGAAATGAGTGAAAGCGCGAAGCAGGAAGATGGACGTTGGGTAAACAAAGACCACCCCCAGTAAAATCAGGACAGGCACGACCATGACGGATGTGCCCGGCCGCCAGGGCCGCAGTTGGCGACGTGAGCCGCCAACTGCTTCCCCAGCTGAAGGGCCGATTGCGATATCAGTGGCCCGGGTCACTCCAGCCTCACTGAGCGAAGAGCGCGTTCACACGCTCGCGAACTTCGGCAATATTCTCGCCCCACCAGTCGGTATCCTGGACAAGAAGCTGGTCCGTGTAAGTGTCCGGGAAGAAGCTGATAGCCTCCTCGCTGAGGTTCGGAGCCGGTCCGACAGTCCCCACACCATAGGGAAAGCGTTCGGCCAAAGCGACCTGCGTGGAATGGGTTGCAGTATATTGCAGGAATGCTGTCGCAGCTTCGATGTTTTCCGCCCCGGCGGGAATGGCGACATTGTCGAAGAGCGTGACTGCGTTTCCGAAGGTAACCTGGACATCCGGGTTGATCAGCGACGCATTCAGGGCCCGACCATTCGGGATGAGCGCCATGTCGAACTCACCGCTGGCAATGCCGTCCTGAATGATTGCGAAAGAGTCACGGAACTCAATGGCGTCCTGGGACGCGTCGATCCGTGCCAACGCACGATCCAGATCCACGGGATAGATATCCGAAGGAGCAACGCCGTCCGCCAGGAGCGCTGCCTCGATCAGTCCGGCGTTCGCAAAGCTGGTGGCAACGCGAACCCCCGGGAACTCTTCCGTGTTGAAGAAATCCCCGATTGAGGTTGGCGCGGTGTCGTAGAGTGAGGCGTTGTAGGCCAGAACGAAGGAGAACTTGACCACAGGAACACCACAGGCGTTGGTGTCCAGATCGCTGTTGAGTTCGGACCGGTCGATCTCAACCTCGACAAACATGTCGCCGCAATTCGCATCCACGACACTCGCTTCGATCTGGATGACGTCGACGGTGACATTGCCAGCTTCCTGCTGGGTTGCCAGCGCGGCACTGTTCGGCGCGTCGGTCTGCAGCACGGTAACGCCTGTCGCTTCTGCGAACGGCTGCAGCCACGCGATATCCTGGTTGCTCTGCAGGTCGCCTCCAAATCCGGCGAACACAAAGGACTGACCGGACAGGTCCGGCAAGGACTGTGCAGCAGCACCTGAGACTATGCCTGCTAAGCTTGCCGTCACCACCAGGCCAGCTGCGAAACTCGCTTTTCTTGAAGTCATTTGGATCTCCCTCATGTGTCCGAGATTAAGAAGAAACGTTTCTTCATTTCATCGACACATGGTTGCCCCGTGTTGTCAATGATTCTAGTTCCATTGCGCGGTCACGGTGCGTGCGGCGGACACGGGGAAGCCCAAGGTGACTTCTGGACCCGCTGGAATCTCCACATCGGGTTGGCAAATCACGACCGCCGTCTCACCAGAAGCCAGGGTGAGAAGTACCTTTCGAAGCGCCCCCAAATAGACGATGTCGCTCACCCAGGCATCGACGCTGTTCCAATCGTCGGGGGCCTTGCCCCGCTCGAACAGGCGGCAACGTTCCGGCCTGACGACAATGGCTGCATCGTCGCCTGCCAGCGTATCCGCCACGGTTCCGCTCCGGATCACGCCATCGGGAGAGTCGATGCTGCAGGTGTCACCATGCCGCCTGAGGCTGCCGGTAAAGATATTCGACTCTCCGAGGAACTGCGCGACGAACTGGGTCGCAGGGCGATCGTAAAGCTCTTCCGCCGTCCCGATCTGCTGGATCTTCCCGGCATCAAAGATCGCGATCCGGTCTGACATGACAAGGGCTTCGTCCTGATCGTGTGTCACGAAGACGATGGTTGCACCCAGATCGCGATGAATCCGCTTGAGCTCAAGTTGCACTGCTTCGCGCAGCTTGCGGTCGAGCGCCCCAAGCGGTTCGTCCATCAGCAGCAGTCGTGGGCGGAAAACGATGGCGCGCGCGACAGCGACCCGTTGTTGCTGACCACCCGACAATTGCCGAGGAAGCCGGTCGCCGTATGCCTGAAGCGATACCATGCGCAGCGCGTCGTCGACCTGTCGCGCCATTTCGGCCTTGCCGACTCGCCGCTGCTTCAGCGGGTAGCTGACGTTTTCCCGCACCGTCATGTGGGGAAACAGGGCGTAATGCTGGAACACGACGCCGATGTTGCGCTTGTGGGGCGGCAGCCCGCTGATGTCGTTGCCGTCGACAAGGATCTGCCCCGTCGTGGGCGCCTGAAATCCCGCGAGCAGGTTGAGGGCGGTCGTCTTGCCGGACCCGCTGGGCCCGAGAAGCGTCAGGAACTCGCCCGCCCGGATATCGAGATCAAGTTTCGAGATTGCGGTCAGGCCGGTGTTGAACGTTTTCGTGACGCCCGCGAAGCGGACCTCGGCGGCGTTTTGTCCGGGGTTCTCAGCCATCAGATTGGCTCCTTTTTGGGGGCGCAACGGTTTCGACGGATCATGGCAAGGCGGGGCCGACGTCGGCGCTGCACCGCAGGGCATTGGGGTCACCGGCCCAGGCAGCCGCTTCGATCGAGACCGGCAGATCCTCCCATATCCATTGCCCGTTGTCGCGTACGGCAAGTTGGCACAGCGCCAGCGGTATCCTGACCGTTTCGGCCTGCCCCGCAGTCAGATGTACGCGGGCGAACCCCACCAGCCGGCGGGGCGGCCGCTGCAAGGTCGAGCCCGGGACAGACGCATAGACCTGAATGACATCGCTTCCGGCGGTACTTCCGACGTTGCGCCAGGTCACAAGCGCGTCGGTCCCGGTGTCGTGCGTGTCGATCGTCAGGGCCTCTGCCCGGAACGCGGAATAACCCAGACCGTGACCGAACGGATAACGCACCGGCCTGTCCAAGGCCTCCAGCCACCATTGACCGTGCAGCAGGCCATAGCGGGCGCTGTCGGTCATCAACTCGAACTCCGGCATATCCTCTTCGGCTTCGGGCACGGCGAAGGGCAGATGCCCCGACGGGTTGGTCGCGCCGGTAAGGATCTCGCCCAATGCGGTGCCGCCCTCCATGCCCGGATACCAGATGTGCAGAATGGCGGAGGCCACATCGCGCCAGCCGTCGGTGACAAAGGCGCTGCCGCCCGTCAAGACGACGATCACGCGCGGATTGACGGCCGCGACCGCCGAAATGAGGGCCGAGTCCGCTTCGCACAGCTTCAGCGAGGCGCGGTCGCCGCCCGGAGGCTCTGCCAGCGCGGTGTCCTGATTTTCGACCAGATAGCGGAACCGTTTCTTCTGATCCTCGTCGGCGAATGGTGGGGCAAACTGGTCCAGCAGCGGCAACTGGGCGTCCAGGTCCAGGAACTCGCCTTCGTCGTGCATCGTGGTGCCGACGACCACGATCGCGACATCCGCCCCAGAGGCCACCGATGCGTCGGTGGCAGATACCATCACGGTTGCCTCGGGAAAGGCGCGACGGATGCCTGCGGCGGGGGTGATGGCATAGGGCGGGCGCACCGCGCTAGACCCACCGTCGCCAAGGTTCGCGACATCGGCCAGACGGCCGAGCACGGCGATCCGCTGCGTCGTGCGTGGCGACAGCGGCAGGATGCCCCGGTTCTCGAGCAGTACGATCGACGACCGGGCCGCCTGCAGGGCAAGCGCGACGTGGTCCGGTCCGGCCACGATTGAGGCCGGCGGAATCGGCGCCTGGCGCAGCTGGTCAAACCGGATCAGCGTGCGAAGGATGCGGCACACGATGGCGTCGACCTCTTCGACCGCCACCCTGCCGTCGGCGATGGCCCCCGGCAGGCCCTGCCAGCGGATCATCCGATAAGGCATCTCGATGTCGAGGCCCGCCTTCACCGACGCGACAGGATCGCGGATGCCGAAGATGAAATCGGTGATGACGACCCCGTCAAAGCCCCATTCGTCCTTCAGGATGTCATTCAAAGGCGTGCGGGACTGGCCGCACCATTCGCCGTTCACGCTGTTGTAGGCGGCCATGACGAC
>CALGEF010000505.1 GCA_937881755.1 uncultured Acidobacteriota bacterium | reverse complement strand
CGGGCGGCGGCCTGGGTAGAGCTTTCAGGGGGGGCGGCGGCAGAGGGCTCACTGGTCACGCGAGGACCGATGGTGACCGATCGGGCGCCGGGACCGGTCTCTTCGTCATCGTTGCCCAGCTGGGCAAGCGGGCGCACCAGCGCGCCGGGAATGGCGGCTCGGCCAGCGGGGTGTTCGAGGAAATGCGCAATCTCGGCGGCGCGGCGGCGGGCCAGCGCATCCACGACGCGCAGTTCGCCGGAAATGTTCGCGAGGCGCCAGGCCCACATGGCATTGGCCGCCAGCGGGCGGTCACCCGCGTTAAGCGCGGCAACGACATCCGAATTCGAGAACGCTTCACTGCCGATGTTGAAGGCGAAGGAGACAAGCGCGTCGAATTCGTTCTGGCTGAGCGGGCTCAGCACCTGTTCGGCGATCTGCTGCTCGAACCGGGGCAGGTCATGGTGGTGCAGGATCAGGGCGGCGTCACGCGGCGAAATCTGCAGACCGGCGCGGGCGGTGGCGGTGTGGCCATAGCCGATCAGCCAGCCGCCGCCGGGCAGACGCGCTGCCCGCGGGCGAAAGCCCTCGAAGCTCTGGATGAGCTCGATACCCTGTGCTGACGTGCGCATGGGACGGGCCAAACCCACTAGCTCCCGTTATGGTACAATCGGTCAATTGCCTACAGGTGCACCCTGCAAAACGCGCGCCCATTCGCCTGCAACGCGAGATTCGGCCGAAAAACCCTCTGTTTACAGGAGGACAATCGTGGCGAGGCCGAGAAAGCTGAAGAAGGCCATGACATCGGTCAGGGTTAACACGAAAACCGACGAGGCAACCGCCGGGTCCGCCCCGAGGCGTTTGAGGCCCAGCGGCACCAGAATTCCGGAGAGGCCTGCCCACAGGAACGTGCCGAACATGGCAATGGCGATGACGAGGGCGAGGCCTGTATCGGCAAACCAGAACAGGGCAATCAGGCCCACACCGGCGCCGATCAGCAGCCCGTTGAAAGCGGCCGCCATGAATTCCTTCAGGATCGCGCGACGAGCGGAGGCGCCGTCCAGCTGGCGCGAGGCGATGGCCCGCACCGCCACCGCGAGGCCCTGACTGCCGGCATTGCCGCCGAGCGCCGCAACCACAGGCATGAGGATGGCCAGCGCGACGACTTCCTCGATGGCGCCTTCGAACACCGAGATGATCGCTGAGGCAATGAAGGCGGTAAACAGGTTGATCGCCAGCCAGGGCAGCCGCGCCCTGACGGTCTCGAAAACGGTATCGGACGCGTCGGCAGAAGACACGTTCGAAAGGGCCAGCAGGTCTTCGGAATGCTCGGAATGCATGACGTCGACCATGTCATCGACCGTAATCATCCCGACCAGGCGGCCGGCGGTATCCGTGACCGGCGCCGAGGCGAGCGAGTATTTCTGGAACTGGAAGGCGACGTCTTCCTGATCGGTCGACGTATTCAGCTCGGTCGTCGGCTCGTGCATGATATCTTCGAGCCCGGTATCACGCGGCTGGCGCAGCAGGCTCGCGAGCGAGACGATGCCCTTCAGCCGGTAGCCCGGATCGATGACATAGATTTCATAGAAGACTTCCGGCAGATCCGTGCCAAGATTGCGGGCATGGTCGATGGTCTGCCCGACTGTCCAGAACTCGGGAACAGCCACAAACTCCGTCTGCATAAGACGGCCGGCGGTCTCTTCTTCAAAGGCGAGGCTGCGCTCAAGGCCGGCGCGGTCAACGGGCGCGAGGTCTTCGAGGATGCGTTCGCGGCGGTCTTCCTCGAGGTCTTCGAGAATGGTTGTCGCATCGTCCGAGTCCAGCTCGTCGAGCGCCTGCGCGACGGCCGTATCCGGAAGCATCTCGACCGCGCCCTCGCGATAGGAATCGCGAAGTTCGATCAGAATTTCTGGCGGCAGCTCCCCGCCCAGCAGCTCAACGGCTTCTTCGAACGTGTCGTAGGGTAGCGCTTCAAGGGCATCGGCAGCATCAGCCGGGTGCATCCGCTTCAGCGTGCGCGACAGCCAGCGGATATCACCTTCGTCGACAGCATCGGCGAGGTCGGTCAGGAAGACCGGGTCGGTCTTTCCCTGTTCAGAAAGCGGAGGGGCGCTGGTGTCGGTCATCGATGCCTCTCATGCCGGGGTTGCTGCGCCGCGGCAAGAGAAAGCGCCGGTGCGCCCGGCTCAGGAATATCGGAATTCCGGGGCGTCCAGATCGACCAGCGGGAGGTCGTCCTTTTCCTTCCAGTAATTCTGCGTATGGGCCCATTCCGGGTTTGCCCCGCGTTTGGGCATCAGGTCCACGGAGCGGGCCAGGTAACCCGGATTAAAATTGTCCTCGTCGATCCAAGGCAGGATTTCCATGTTGTGATCCTGCGGGCGGAGCGCAACTTCGACCTGCCTGGCGCCCCGGGCATCCATGTGCTTCAGCAGCCGCGCGACGAAGTCGCCCATCATGTCCACACGCAGCGTCCAGCTGGCGCGGAAATAGCCGAACACCCAGACAAGGTTCGGCACGCCCGTGAACATCATGCCGCGATAGGTGATCGTCTCGCCCCAGTTAACCGGCCTGCCATCCACCTCGAAGGGAATGCCTCCGAGGACCGACAGGTTGAAGCCGGTAGCCGTCACGATCACGTCGGCTTCCAGTTCGCGGCCGGACTTGAGCAGGATGCCTTTTTGCGTGAAGCGCTCGATATGGTCGGTGACGACGCTGGCGAGGCCCGCCTTGATGCCCTCAAAAAGGTCCGCATCCGGAACAAAGGCGATGCGCTGCTGCCAGGGGCGGTAACTCGGTGTGAAATGCTTCATGTCGTAGCCTTCCGGAAGGCAGGCCCTGACGCCTTCCAGCAACTCATTGCGCAGCAGTTCGGATTCCTCGAAAGAGCGGCGCGTGAACTCGGCCTGCTCGAACAGGTACTTGCGGCGGACGATCTCGTGGATCCACTTCTCGTCCACGCCCAGCTTGCGCAGCTCGTCGGCGAGGACGTTTTCATTGCGCGCCGGAATGAAATAGGTCGGCGAGCGCTGCAGGAGCGTGACGTGTTCGCACTTGCCGGCAATGGCCGGCACCACCGTTGCCGCGGTCGCCCCCGAGCCGATCACCACGACTTTCTTGCCCGTGAGATCAAGGCCTTCCGGCCAGGTCTGCGGATGGACAATCTGTCCATGGAAGGCGTCCATGCCCGGCCATTCCGGCGTGTAGCCCTCGGCATGCTTGTAATAGCCCTGGCACATCCAGAGGAATTTTGCGGTGAAGGTCAGCATTTCGCCCGTGTCGAGACGCTCGGCCCTGACGGTCCAGCGCTTCTTCGCGCCCGACCAGCTGGCGGACG
>CALGEF010000504.1 GCA_937881755.1 uncultured Acidobacteriota bacterium | reverse complement strand
ACCGCCATGATATGCCGCCTGCTTCAGGCCATCACCAACTTTCGGCTATAACTCCCAGATCCGGGTTTGCAGGTCTCTTCGACAGACTGAACGGGCGGCGCTCACAAATCCGTCGGACACCTGGTTGCGCTTCGCCGGCACGGACCACATCTGCACGCCTCTCCATAGCAGGAAACGAGCGCCATGACCCTGAAGCTTTTCGGCCTGAAGAATTGCGACACCTGCAGGAAAGCGCTCCGCGAAATCGAGGCAAGCGGCCAACCGGCCGAGTTCGTCGACATCCGCGCCGAGGCCGACCTGAAAACCCTCCTGCCCCGCTGGCTCGCCGCCGCCGGTGACAAGCTGGTCAACCGCAGCTCGACGACCTGGCGCGCCCTCTCGGACGCTGACAAGGCGAAAGCTTCTGGCACCACTATCGAGGGCCTCCTGCTCGGCAACCCCGCGCTGATCAAACGCCCGGTCATCGAGCTGGGCGGCGAAGTCCTTGTCGGCTGGACCGTCGAAACCAAGGCCCGCATCGGCTGAGGCGAACAAATCTTCCGTATCTGGACAACGCAATCCGGATCGGCGCACGTTCAACCCGGCAAGCCAACGCCCCGGGGTGTTTGCGGCGCTGATCAGCCCGGCAGCGCCATGTCATAACCCGCCGCCAGGTCGGTCACGCTCGCTTCGCCTTCGGAGAGCGGGGCAATGATGCCCCGCCGCGTCGCGTCCGCCAGCGCATTGAAGCCGCAGTCGGGAACCACCGTTTCGGTCGCACGGTCGTCAGGCATACGACCTGGCATTTCGGTTGGCCGGCCGCGTCAAAACACTAAGTCTATCCCCTGACTATTGAACCGCACGCCGCTTCCCATTCCGCCCGCGCACGGTTACAACAGCTGATATCCGAGGGGTGTCCGGCATGGGGCCGGGCTGAGAGTTACCCTTTGAACCTGATCCGGATCATGCCGGCGCGAGGGACGGAGAAGCAACATGCAGCCGACAGGCGAAATCACGATTGCAGCGACCTTCAACGGGCCTCCGGCGTCCGGCAATGGCGGCTACGCGGCGGGCCTCCTCGCCGGCTACGATACTGTTCCCCGGACCGTGCGCGTGCTCGCGCCCATCCCCCTCGCCGCGCCGCTCTCGGTCTCGCGCGCAGGCGAAGTGACCGAGGCCCGCAACGGCGACAAACGCATCCTCGCTGCCCGCCCCGGCGCGGCCGCGCTGACACCGCCTCCGGCCCCAACGCTCGCCGCTGCGCGCGACGCCGCCACGCGGCCCACCACCTTCGGCGCTGGCGGCCCGTCCACCTGCTTCGTCTGCGGACGCAACCGCGCCCCCGGTGACGGCCTGCACATTTATTGCGGCCGCCTGGGCGACACCCGGGCGGCTTCCGTGTGGACACCCCATCCGAACGTCTGCGGCCCGGACGGTTTTGTGCGCCCCGAATATCTCTGGGCCGCGCTCGATTGCCCTGGCGGCTTCGCCCTTCCCGTCTCGGCCACCACCTACCTGCTCGGCGAAATGACCGCCGCGCTGCATCGCCCCGTCCCCGTTCACGCGCCCGTCATCGTCCATGCCTGGCACGTCTGGAGCGAAGGGCGCAAACACTTCGCCGGCACCGCCCTGCACGATGCAGACGGCGCCCTCCTCGCCCAGGCCGACACGCTCTGGATCGAACTCACGCCCGAACAAGTCAAAGGTCTCGCGTCATGAACACCCCCACCAAACCGAGCGACTTCACCCCCCGCGCCGTCACCACCGGCCCGCTGCCCGCCAGCCGCAAGGTCTATACGCACCCTGCGCCCGGCCTCGCCGTACCGCACCGCGAGATCGACCTTCATCCGTCTGCGAACGAACCCGCCGTCCGCGTCTACGACACCTCCGGCCCATACTCGGACGCCTCGGTCGCCATCGATGTTGAAGCGGGCCTGCCGCGCGCGCGCCGCGCCTGGCTTATGGAGCGCGGCAATCTCGAGGAGTACGAAGGCCGCGACGTGCGCCCGGAAGACAACGGCTTCGCCGCCGGAAAGCACCTCACCCGCGAATTCCCTGTCCGCCACCGCCCCCTGCGCGGCCGCCCGGGCGAGCCCGTCACGCAGTACGAATTCGCCAAAGCCGGCATCATCACGAGAGAGATGATCTACGTCGCCGAGCGCGAAAACCTCGGCCGCCGCGAAGCCCTCGCCACCGCCGCCGAGACCCTCGCGCAAGGCCAGTCCTTCGGCGCCGATATCCCCGAACACATCACGCCCGAATTCGTCCGTTCCGAGATCGCCCGCGGCCGTGCCATCATCCCCGCCAACATCAACCATGCCGAGCTTGAACCGCAGATCATCGGCCGCAACTTCCTGGTCAAGATCAACGCCAATATCGGCAACTCGGCGGTCGCCTCCTCCATCGAGGAAGAAGTCGAGAAAATGGTCTGGGCGATCCGCTGGGGCGCGGACAATGTCATGGACCTCTCCACGGGCCGCAACATCCACAACACCCGCGAATGGATCCTGCGCAACAGCCCCGTCCCCATCGGCACCGTGCCGATCTACCAGGCCCTCGAGAAAGTGAACGGCGTCGCCGAAGACCTCACCTGGGAAGTCTTCCGCGACACGCTGATCGAACAGGCCGAACAGGGCGTCGACTATTTCACCATCCATGCCGGCGTCCGCCTCGCCTATATCCACCTCACGGCCAGGCGTGTCTGCGGCATCGTCTCGCGCGGCGGATCGATCATGGCGAAATGGATGCTCGCGCACCACAGGGAATCGTTCCTGTACGAACATTTCGAAGAAATCTGCGACATCATGCGCCGCTATGATGTCTCCTTCTCATTGGGAGACGGCCTGCGCCCTGGCGCCATCGCCGACGCCAATGACGCTGCCCAGTTCGCCGAACTCGAAACCCTCGGTGAACTCACGAAAGTCGCCCATGCGCGGGGCTGCCAGGTCATGATCGAAGGCCCCGGCCATGTGCCGATGCACAAGATCAAGATCAACATGGACAAGCAGCTCGCCCTCTGCGGCGAGGCCCCTTTCTACACCCTCGGCCCCCTCGTCACCGATATCGCCCCCGGATATGACCACATAACCTCCGGCATCGGCGCCGCGATGATCGGCTGGTTCGGCACGTCCATGCTCTGCTATGTCACGCCGAAGGAACACCTCGGCCTGCCGGACCGCAACGATGTAAAAGTCGGCGTCATCACCTACCGAATCGCCGCTCACGCGGCGGACCTTGCGAAAGGCCACCCCGCCGCGCAGCTGCGGGACGACGCTCTCTCCCGCGCCCGGTTCGAATTTAGGTGGGAAGACCAGTTCAATCTGGCGCTGGACCCCGAAACCGCGCGCGACTTCCACGACCAGACCCTGCCGAAAGACGCCCACAAGACCGCCCACTTCTGCTCCATGTGCGGCCCGAAATTCTGCAGCATGAAGATCACCGCGGAAGTCCGCGACTACGCCGCCGGAATGACTGAAAACGAACGCGCCGACCTCGAACGCCAATCCCGCGAAGCCGAAGATGGCATGAAAGCCAAAAGTGCCGAGTTCATGCAAAAAGGCGGGGAACTGTATCTGTCAGTAGACGGACGGAAGCGGGAGGCGATTGAGTAGGTCTAATGCCAGAAGCCGTCCTCATAACGGGCGCCAATGGCGCGGGCAAAACGACCTTTGCCAGGCACTTCGTGTCCTTTGCGTTTCCCAGTGCCGCGTTTCTCAACGCAAATGAGATTTAGCGCGAAGGGGCGCGGTGGAATCGCCGCTGGCAGCGGGACGAGAACCCACCCGGCGGCTCGGCAATGTTGTTGCAAACGAGCGCGACTTCGCCGTCGAGACTACCTTGTCTTCATCTCAGTATGCGCGGCGCATTCCGGCTGGGCGAACGCGCGGATACACGATCACTTTGATATTTCTGGAGGTGCCCGACGCAGATTTCGCGGTCGCGTGCGTCGCTCGGAGGGTCGCCATGGGCGGTCACAACATTCCGGAGGAAGACGTCCGCCGCAGGTGTGCCCGGGGGATGGCGCTGTTTGAAAGCATCTATCGTTCCCTCGCTGACGTGTGGTATTGGTACAAGTGAAATGGAGCAGCCTATGAAATTCACCAGCACTCCGCAAACACGCCTCAACCGGGCGCTAATTGACCGCGCGCTGAAAGCCGCCGCCAAGGATGCAGCCTCCGGCCGCGCTGAACTTCAATCGGGCAGGTACAAACCAACGCCCGCGAAGAAAGCATAGGGTGCATTAACTCACCAACCCCGCCACCCCCAGCGCGGTCACCACCGAGAACATGAAGATCACCGGAAAGCGCTGTGGCGGCACGCCGGATTTCACCGTCGTCCAGAACGCTACGGCCACGAAGCTCGCCGCGCCGGCGGTCGCGATCATCGCATAGTCCGTCCTCGAACCATCAAGCGCGGCGGCCGCAAAGCCCGCCATCAGGAACAGCGCCGGGACCGTGCCGAGGTGCCACATCAGGTAGCCGAGCCATTTCAGCCCCGGCTCCATCTCCACTGCGAGGTACGGCCGCACCCATTTCGCCCCGCCTAGGAAGACGTGGATAAACACGGTCAGCGCACACACGCCCGCCGCCGCCCAAAAAAATGTGTGCCATATGCGCCTCCAGCCCTTCCGGCGTTTGTGGCCACGCCTCGCGGCAAACACACGCCTTTAGTTTGTTGCTTCGGACGCGGGTCTGGGGCGCCGCTGTCGCGGCCTTCTACGCCTGCGCAGAAGCCCCCAAAATCCCGTTCGCCCGCCGCGCGTTCCCGCACTCGAAGCTGCCCGCCCGGAACGCGCGGCAGGCTTCGGGGCGCGCTTCGTACACCGCGCAAATCGCCTTCCCGCCGCCCAGCTGCAGGTGCACGCAGTGGCCGCAGCTATAGTCCACATAGGTGCGCCCCTCGTGTTCGAAGAGGCTGTCCGGCGGCAGGCGCCGCCCGGCGTCTTCCGGCAGCAGCACTAGATAGCGCGGGTTCTTGCTGAAGCAGCAGGCGCCGCAGGTCACGCAGTCGAAACTCTCACTCATGGCGCCGCTCCCCCGGATGCGGCGGCGGTGTACGCCGGCCGGCGGCGCGCCCGCAAGAGGCTGCCCCTTCCGCTTTTGCGCGTCTGGGTTACACTCGGCCTGAGCTGGGGGGGCGCAACCAGAGGGACATTGCCATGAGATACCTGACTGCCGCGCTGCTGCTCGCCGCCGCGACCGGCCTTGCCGCCCTGCCCGCCGCCGCCCAGGGCCAGGGCATCCAGCCCGTCATCAAGCCGGTCCTCAAGCTGCCACCGAAGGTCCTTGCGGAGGTGCCCATCACCGTCGCCACCGCCCGCCTCGCCGGCTGCATCCGCCACCAGGTCTACAACACCCAGTCGGTCAACAATTTCTCCACCGCTTTCACGCTGATCACATCTGACGGCGACCGCCAGTTCAATTTCGAGGCCGATAAGATCCGCTACATTCCGCCCGGCGCGCCCCTGCCCCTGCCCACCGCCGCCGAAACCCTGAAATGGACCCGCATCCTCGATACGCTCGAGCGTGCCGCCGCCGCCGGCAAGCCCCTTCTTGTGGAATATACGACGCCTTCGAACGAGGTGTTCGGCATCTATGTCCAGTGGACGGAAAACTGCCCTGCCCCCTGAGGCGGGCCACAAGGCGTTGCGCAAGTTTCGCCTTGCGCAACATTTTCCATCCGTCCCCGGATAAAAAGGCGGCGCGGAGTCAACGGCTTGCGAGGCTGAGCGTTACGTCTCGCCGGCGGACTTGCCCGACTGGCGCTGTATCCAGATCGTGATGGTGGCCATCACGACCAGCAGGGTGCCAAACCCTACAAGGCCGCTATCGCCGGGGGATCAATCGTCAGATTTTCCATGTGCGGGCTCGGTCTCTCTGGAAGCGGCCTTCAGTCCGGCATAGATCTCGTCCTTCAGCATCATGCGCTTGCGCCGCATCCCCGCCTCCACAGCCTCGCCCACCGGCTCGACACTGGTCTCCATCCGGTGGATCTGGCGATTTACCTCATGATACTCGTCGCACAGCTTCGCGAAATGCGCGCTCGACGCCTTGAGCGCGCGCAGGCGCTCGACCGATTCCGGAAAGTCTTCGGCAAGTTCGTGCGGGGTATGCGACATGGGCAAGGCTCCATTAGGGATTGGCCCCAACCCTGCAACCCCGCCGCAAACAGCGGCATCCGGACAACTACCTAGCACCCGGAATCATAATTGACTGATACGGCGGTTTTTGAACTTCCGTTGGCGGACCT
>CALGEF010000503.1 GCA_937881755.1 uncultured Acidobacteriota bacterium | reverse complement strand
TACATTGCGCGGGTAGATACCGCACAGAGATGATGCAATGGCCTCGGTCGCAGCGAAAGTGATGTCGACAGTCAGCGCGCCCTACGGCGTGCTGGTGACGGCTACCCAGTTGGCCGAAAAAATCGCCGACAGCAAGAGCGTCGATGCCTTCGATTGCAGCGTGTTCGCCTTCCTGTCCGAAGTGTCCCCCAAACTTCAGCAGTCGTTTATCGACGAGATGGGTGTCAGCAAGGACGCAGTCATCGTGGTCGCAAAAAAATTCTCCGAGCTCGCCGGATACAAGCTCCCGCTCGCGATCTGAATGAACGTCCCGCAGCCAAGCCGCTGGCCCGAGCTTTTTGACGCGGCTGTAGCGATCGTTGACCAAGCCAACGGTCAGGGTATCGGCATGACGAACTGGAGCTTTGGGGGCGGAACGGCTCTCATGCTCCAAATCAAGCATCGCGAAAGCCACGACATCGACCTCTTCATCGACGATGCCCAGTACCTCCCGTATTTGAACCCAGAGACGCAAGGATACAATCTCGCACTCGCACCGAGCGACTATGAGACCGATGGCACGCGCGCCTTGAAGATCGTGTTCAATGGCGTCGGCGAGATCGACTTCATCTGCTGCGACCCAGTCACCCAAGAACCGTATGTCATTTCCGAAATCCGCGGACGACGCGTCAAACTCGAGACGCCAGCCGAAATCCTAGCCAAGAAGGTAGTCTTCCGCGGTTCACACCTCCAGCCCCGGGATATGTTCGACATCGCCGCCGTCGCCCAGGCGATGGGCACCGACTACGTCGTTGAAGCCTGCTCCAGATTTCCTGATGCTTGCCGGGAAGCGCTCGCGGTAACCCAGAAAATGAATCCTGCGCTGGTTGATGCCATCACAGGCAAGTTGTTGGTTTCAGAGGGATTTCAGATTCTTCAGGGCAATGCACAGGGAGTAACGAAGGCAGTCCTGGTCGAAGCGATCGCGCGAGCAGGCTGACCGGTCGCAGACGGCCGGCCAAGCCGATCGGCTGCGACGCCAAGAGCATCCAGCCGGTCTTTGCCGGTGAGGCGCAGGAATGCCTCAGCCATGGACTATCTCTCCAACCAATCGTGCCAACCAAGTCGGAAACTGCGGCGCGCCGTGCCGGATGAGTGTTTCCGCGATAAGGGGCTGATGTCGAAGTGG
>CALGEF010000502.1 GCA_937881755.1 uncultured Acidobacteriota bacterium | reverse complement strand
ACCCGCCGACATCCTCCTTGCCGGACCCGAACAGCATCTCGATCACATCCGAGACACCTGCATCGACATAATCCTCGGCAAATTTCAGCCCGCTCGACATCCGCAGCAGCTGGTCCAGTGTGATCGCGCGGCGCGGATCGTCCGCGCCCTGCCATTCCGGCACATCGGCCGGCGCGTGGATATCCAGCTTGCCCTGGCGCACGAGGATGCCGACCAGCGCCTGCGTCATGCTCTTGGCCTGCGACCAGGAATGATGCGTGCTGGTCACATCAAAGCCTGTCCAATACCGCTCCGCCACGATTCGCCCGCCCTGCACGGCCAGGAAGGCATGCGTCTCGCCAAGGCTGGCTGGCGCCGGATCAGTGAAGGCAAGATCAAGCAGCGGTGCAAGCTTCGCCGCCGTTGCCATATCCGGTTTGGCTTCCGGCCATTCGGTCGTCGGCCAGGGCACACCCGCAGGCTGCGAGGGAAGGGGCGGGAGTTTCGTCATCACAGCTTGTACACCTTCCGCGCCGTTGCGCTGAACATCGCCGCCTGTGCGGCCTCCGGGTAGTCCCTGGCGATTTTCTTCAGCCCGTTCCACAGCGTGCGGTAACTCAGCGACAGCCGGTCCACCGGAAAATTGCTCTCGAACATGCAGCGCTCCGGCCCGAACACCTTGATGGCATGATGATACCACGGCGCCTGCGCCTCCACGAATTCATCCGAGCCGGGAGGTTTCGCCTGGGTGTTCCAGCCAAAGCCATTGTCCGGCATCGCAAGCCCGCCGAGCTTGGCGTACACATTCGGGCAGGCCGCCACTGCGGCAATGTCATCCTTCCACTTCGCGAAGATCTCGTCCCGCTTGCCGGCATACGGGCCGACGCCCAGCGGCGTGCCGAAATGGTCAAGGATCATCACCGTGCCGGGCGCCGCGCGAGCGAGCGCCGCATAGTCCGCCAGCTGATGATGGTAGATCCAGGTGTCATAGGTCAGCCCGCGCTCGCCAAGGCGGGCAACGCCCCGCCGGAAATCCGCGTCCCCGAACAGGCCCTTCGGCGCGCGTCCCGGGATGCTCAGCGGCGCGCCGCTTTCGTCTCGCGATCCGGAATGCCGGATACCCCGGAACAGGCCGCGCGCGCCAGCCTGATGCGCATCGAGGATGGCATCCAGGTCACCCCGGCGCAGGTCCGCATGCGCGACGATCCCGGCAATCTGTGCCTTCGAAGGCTCTTGCGCCGCCCGCAGCGCCGCCGCCGCCACGAACTCCGTCTCGCCCACCGGGAACAGGTGTTCGGGCCCATCCGTCCGGTAAGCCGCGCCGCACTCCATGAACACCGTCTGCACGACCCTGTGCCCATCCTGCGTGTCGCACCACAGCTCCTCGAGGTCATAGGACAGGTGCGGCTTCGGCCAGAGATGATGGTGCGGATCGACGATCTCGCGCGCCGGATCGACCGGGTCCTCACGCACCTGGCTCAGCCATTCTGTATTGTTGAACATGGCGGCGCACTCCCCTTGAGTATTGTCTGCGCCGATCAGATCGCGCTCCTTGCGCCAAGTAAAGGCTTGATCGGGCCGGCTGAGTGCTGCCACATCACCTGAACACCGAGTCCGGGGAGGGACCAGATGGCCGACGCGCCCGAATCGTCAGACCGAACGCCAGACCGCAAGGGCTATTGGCCGGAGGTCATCCGCCTGACGCTGACCCTGCTCGCCGTCTGGTTCCTCGTCTCCTTCGGCGCCGGCATCCTGCTGCGCGAATTCCTCGACCAGTTTCATATCGGCGGCGCCCCGCTGGGCTTCTGGTTTGCTCAGAACGGGTCGATCTACGTCTTTGTCGCGCTGATCTTCTGCTACTGCGCCGCGATGAACCGCCTCGAGAAGAAATATCGGATCGAGGACTGAGGCATGGACTGGACACTGATCTGGGTTCTCGCAACCTTCGGCCTCTATATCGGCATCGCCCTCTGGGCCCGCGCCGGTTCCACCAATGATTTCTACGTCGCCGGGCACGGCGTCCACCCGGTCGTCAACGGCATGGCCACCGCCGCCGACTGGATGAGCGCCGCCTCCTTCCTCTCGATGGCCGGCCTGATCGCCGGCATGGGCTATGGCGGCTCAGTCTACCTGATGGGCTGGACCGGCGGCTACGTTCTGCTGGCGCTCCTGCTTGCGCCCTTCCTGCGCGAGTTCGGCAAGTTCACCGTGCCGGACTTCGTCGGCGACCGGTACTATTCCGGCACCGCCCGCGTCGTTGCCGTCATCTGCGCGCTGTTCGTCTCGTTCACCTATATCGCCGGCCAGATGTCCGGTGTCGGCATCGCCTTCTCGCGCTTCCTCGGCGTCGACTTCAATACAGGCATCCTGTTCGGCATGGCCATCGTCTTCGTCTATGCGGTGCTCGGCGGCATGAAGGGCGTCACCTACACCCAGGTGGCGCAATACGTCGTGCTGATCTTCGCCTACACCGTGCCCGCCATCTTCATCTCGCTGATGCTCACCAGCAATCCGGTCCCGCAACTCGGCTTCATCGGCAACCTCAGGGGTGAAGACATCTCTATGCTGCAGAAGCTGGACGAAACCGTGAAAGGCCTCGGCTTCGAAAGCTATCTGTCGTCAACCAAGACCAGCTTCGACATCTTCTGCATCACCGCCGCGCTGATGTTCGGCACCGCCGGCCTGCCGCACGTCATCATCCGCTTCTTCACCGTGCCGCGCGCGTCCGACGCGCGCCTCTCGGCAGGCTGGGCGCTCGTCTTCATCGCGCTGCTCTACACTATCGCCCCGGCCGTCGGCGCCTTCGCGCGCCACAATATCATCGCGTCCGTCAACGAGACGACCTATGTGCCGGCAGCCGGGTATGCGCAAGGCAGCCAGCTGGTCAGCGAAGCGGGCGGGACGCCGAGCCCCGCCTGGTTCGCCAACTGGGAGACCACCGGCCTCGTCGCCTTCGACGACAGGAACGGCGACGGCCAGATGCAGATCCGGGGCCCCGCCGCGCCGGACGGCCTCGAGAACGAAGTCACCATCAACAACGACATCTACGTCCTCGCCAATCCGGAGATCGCCCAGCTTCCCGAATGGGTCATCGGCCTTGTCGTTGCGGGCGGTCTCGCCGCGGCGCTCTCCACGGCTGCCGGCCTGCTGATGGTTATATCGTCCGCCATCAGCCACGACCTCTGCCGCCGCACCTTCTTCAAGGGCATGACCGACAAGACCGAGCTGCGCGTCGCGCGGGGCGCCGCCGCGGCCGCCGTCATCGCGGCGGGCTTCATGGGCATCTATTCGGCCGATCTCGCCTTCGTCGCGCAGGTGGTCGCCTTCGCCTTCGGGCTTGCGGCGGCGTCGCTTTTCCCGGTCATCCTGCTGGGAATCTTCTGGAAACGCATGAACCGCGAAGGCGCCATCGCCTCCATGCTCACCGGCCTGATCCCCACCTTCGCGTATATCTGGTACTTCAAGCTCGGCGCCGGAAAGGCCGCCACGTCAGAGGACTGGTTCCTCGGCGTCTCGCCGGAGGGCATTGGTTTCGTCGTGATGACCGGCTCGATCGTCGTCGGCGTCGCGGTCTCGCTCGTCACCAGACCGCCCCCGCAGGACATACAGGACCTCGTTGAGGACATCCGGATCCCCGGCAGCCGCCGCTCCCATGGCATTGCGGACTCAGGCATGGCGCCGGTAGACTAGGCCCAGCAAACCAGTCAGGCCCTCCCCATGAGCGATACGTCGAAATCCTATCCCGTTCCCGAAGCCTTCGCGAAGCAGGCCAACCTCACGCCTGAGAAATACCGCGAGATGTACGCCGCCTCGATTGCGGACCCCGTCGCCTTCTGGGGCGAGCAGGGCAGGCGGCTGGACTGGACGGTGCCCTACACTGAGGTCAGGGACGTCTCCTGGGAGACCGGCGACCTGCACGTGCGCTGGTACCATGACGGGGTCCTCAACGTCTCCGCCAACTGCCTCGACCGCCACCTCGAGACGCGCGGCGACAAGGCCGCGATGATCTGGGAGGGCGACGCCCCCGGCGAGACCTACACAATCACCTACCGCCAGATGCACACCGCCGTCTGCAAGTTCGCCAATGTGCTGAAGAAGCTTGGCGTGAACAAGGGCGACCGCGTCACCATCTACATGCCGATGATCCTCGAGGCGGCCTATGCCATGCTCGCCTGCGCGCGCATCGGCGCGGTCCATTCGGTCGTCTTCGGCGGCTTCTCGCCGGACGCCCTCGCAGGCCGCATCAATGATTGCGGATCAACCGTGATCATCACCGCCGATGAAGGCCTGCGCGGCGGCAAGACCGTGCCGCTCAAAGCCAACGTGGACCGCGCCTGCGAGATCGCCGGCGGCACCGTGAAATCCGTCCTCGTCGTCCAGCGCACCGGCGCCGGCGTGCCGATGGCGGAAGGCCGCGACCACTGGCTGCATGAGATCGGCAAGGACATCTCCGCCGATTGCGCGCCCGAGCCGATGAACGCCGAAGACCCGCTCTTCATCCTCTACACGTCCGGCTCCACCGGCAAGCCGAAGGGCGTGCTGCACACCACCGGCGGTTATCTCGTCTGGGCCTCGATGACGCATGAATACGTCTTCGACCTGAAGGAGAGCGACATCTTCTGGTGCTCGGCCGATGTCGGCTGGGTCACTGGCCATACCTACATCGTGTACGGACCATTGGCGAATGGCGCGACCAGCGTCATGTTCGAAGGCGTGCCAACTTACCCGGATGCCAGCCGCTTCTGGAAAGTCTGCGATCATCACAAGGTCACCATCTTCTACACCGCTCCCACCGCCATCCGCGCCCTGATGCGCGAGGGCGAAGGCCCGGTGAAGAAGGCGCACCGCAAGTCGCTCCGCCTCCTCGGCACGGTCGGCGAGCCGATCAATCCCGAAGCCTGGGAATGGTATTTCCATGTTGTCGGCGAGGGCCGCTGCCCCATCGTCGACACCTGGTGGCAGACAGAGACCGGCGGCACGCTGATCGTGCCGCTGCCGAACACCACCGTGATGAAGCCCGGCGCCGGCTCGCATCCCTTCTTCGGCATCCAGCCGGTTCTCGTCGACGGGGAAGGCAGGCGCCTCGAAGGCGCCGCCGACGGCAACCTGCTGATCACCGACAGCTGGCCCGGCCAGATGCGCACCGTCTACGGCGATCACCAGCGTTTCATCGACACCTATTTCACCGCCTATCCCGGCCAGTACTTCACCGGCGATGGCTGCCGCCGCGACGAGGACGGCTTCTACTGGATCACCGGCCGTGTCGATGACGTCATCAACGTCTCCGGCCACCGCATGGGCACGGCCGAGGTCGAAAGCGCGCTCGTCAGCCACGACGCGGTCGCCGAAGCCGCCGTCGTCGGCTATCCGCACGACATCAAGGGGCAGGGCATCTACGCCTATGTCACGCTCCGCCAGGGCGTCGAGGCGGACGACGCGCTGCGCAGGAACCTCGTCCAGCACGTGCGCGCCGAGATCGGCCCCATCGCCTCGCCGGACCTGATACAGTTCGCCCCCGGCCTGCCGAAAACCCGCTCCGGCAAGATCATGCGCCGCATCCTGCGCAAGATCGCCGAGAACGAGTTCTCCAGCCTCGGCGATACCTCCACCCTCGCCGACCCCGAAGTCGTCACCGACCTGATCGACAACCGCCAGAACCGCTGATGCCGAAAGGCGCGTGCGCAGACGCCCGTTTCGCAAAGTCGGCGCCATTGGCCCGGCACATGTTGCCGCGGCTGCGTCACCTGGATCACGCACGCCAGGCAGGACGCCGCCCGTGGCCGCCGCATCGACCAAGCCGCCGGAGGCAAGGCCCTGAACCGGAAGTATATGAGGGCGTGAACAGGACCTTCGCTGCCCGCGGCGCAGCAATG
>CALGEF010000501.1 GCA_937881755.1 uncultured Acidobacteriota bacterium | reverse complement strand
TGTCCACCACCCTCGAAAACGCCTGGCTTGAAGAGGCTCCGGCAGCCACTCCGGAGGATCCGAAGCTGGGAACCAGGATCGCCGACAGGGCTCAGTATGATAAGCTGATCGCCGATCCGGAAGCTTCTCCGGACGAAGCACCTGGCGCGCTCGTGCGGGTCGACACTGATCAGGAACACTGGCTGTCTTCCGGATATGACCGCGCAATTGCGTTGGTTACCGGAACTGAAATCTACACGCCGTTGAATGCCGCCAAAGGCGTGAACGTCCTTATGTTTGCGCCGGCCGACCGATTGGTCGCAAGCGGATATATGTGGTCGGAGAATGTCGAGCAGCTGGCCTATAAACCCTACCTCATGATTGAGCCTCATGAAGACGGGCTCGTTATAGCCTTCACCCAGAGCCCGACACTGCGCGGATATCTCGGCGGCCTGGACCTGCTGTTTGCAAATGCCATCCTGCTCGCTCCGTCGAGAGCCGCTTCATCGGCAAACTAGCCCGGATTTCTCACACCAATCCACCCTCGAGGTTGATTTCCTGGCGGTCGGGTCCCTTTGCGGACGGCTCGGCACAGGTCCGCTTGTTGGCCCGGACCTGCTGGGGAGAAACGACCCTCTGCGGACATTCGCTGGGCCCACTTACCGCCGCATGTTACCCGGAATCCGCAGGAGGAGGCGACCGGCCCGCGACCTATCCCGTCACGCCATGCTCGCCATACATTGTTGGCGAACTGGCTGAAGCGATCTTGCCGCGGATGAATATCCGGAAGTCCTCGCTGTACCAGCCTGAACGTGTCGTCCACCAGTTCTGGACGCCCGGATAGGCAAGGATGTCGTCGACGGGCGCCTCCAGTCCGTGCCAGATACGGGCGTCCAGGAGGCCCTCCCGCCATTGAAACAGATGCTCGGCCGTTGCGGTGTCAGAGGGCCCCGGATCAGAGGGCATCGTAGGCGTCGTCTTCGGGATTGCTCCAGACGACGGCGAAGCTGGGCTCGGAGCCGGCGAGCGCGGCGCGGGTCACCGCGCGACCCTGATCGCGGGCGCGCAGGAAGTCGACGAAATCCTCAATCTCGGCGATGCGCTCAGGCGAGAGGGTGCGGATTTTTTCGATGAGGGCCTGGCTGAAGCCGGAATGGCTTTGGGCGTGGGCGGGCATGACAATCTCCTTAGGAAGCGGCGGGCTCAGGGCTGGTGCGCTCGTCTGGTCTCTGGCTCCAGAGGCGGGCCTGGTGCTGGAGGATGAGGCCCTTGAGGACGGTCTTGGCGGTGGCCTTCTCCTCGGCGTCGAAGCGATCGACGGCCTCCAGGATGAGCTTCAGGTCGTCATCCCTGGGGCCGCGCGGCGTGTCGTCGAAGACCAGCGCATCCGCGCTGACCGATAGAGCAAGGGCCAGGCGGCGAATGACGTCGAGGGTGGGCTGGCAGCCGCCGCCTTCGTAGCGCTGGATCTGGGTGAGATGGACGCCGACTATTTCGGCGAGCGCCCTTTGGGAGAGTCCGCGATCTTTGCGCAAGGCGTTGAGCTGGTCGGGAAATGCCATGGGGCGACACTTTGAAAATGACGCGGCCATCCTGACGGCTCCTTTCTGGCAGGTAGGTTGATATGAAGCGTATAAGCTGTATTCGGTGATGCGTACATAAGGTCTTGACTGTACTCTGCAGGAACCGGGTGACCTGCCCCAGGGTTTTCAGACCAAAGTCTCGTTGCCTGGAGACCGGCAGTTTAGGGCCAAGTTGGCACCGATTGCCATAGCGGGCGGCGGGCAGGATCGATCCGATGCTGCCATTGAGCTACTCACCGAGCAATCGGGTCAGCATTCTGCGGATATGATCCTGGCCGCCAAAAAAGACGGCGAGCACCCGAACAGGTTTCACATCTTCATCTATGTCGAACCACACAATGGCCTGACCAATTGTCAAATGGCGCAGCCCGGGCAGCATTTCGTCGTGCAGCGTTCCGCGACAGGGCAATTGTGCCAATTGAGTGATGTCTGCGCGGATCGACTGCACGCGCGTTTCTGCGCGCACGATGGCTGTCTCGGTATCATCGCCAAAGCCAACATAGCTGTCGACCAGAAATTCGAAAATCAGTGTGAAGTCATGTCGGGCATCGGCCGCGAAAACGACCTCATATGCCATGTCTGGCGCGCTTGCGGGTCGCTGCGTCCGAAATGGCGTCCATCATGTCATCGTTGGATACGAACTTTCCTCTTCGCCGTTCGAGCAGAAGAGTTCGTAAGGCCTCAAGCTCTAACTCGTCATTTTCGAAACGAACGCGCAACAGTTCCAGTCCTTGCTGTAAGGCAGCGCTGAAAGATGGAAATCGCCCCTTCTCGACGAGCTGGCGTGCGAAGGCGTCCTGTTCGTCGGTGAGCGAGATCGAGGATTTGACAGTCATGAGCTCTCTCCTTGTGGCCTTACAGCACTACTGGGTAGCACCAAATTCAAGTCCGCGCAGGCTCGCCTTCGATCGGCCGCGCCATGCCAGTTGCATGCCTCCCCTTTAGCCGCCTGCGCAGCGCAGCGGCGTGAACAGGGAACGAGGGCCACCAGGAGACGGACCGCCACTTGAACAACCGCGCCGAAAATTCTCACCAGCCTTTCCGCCGACGGGAGCGGGCGATGTCGCGATTCAGGCGAATGCGAAGTCTTCAAAAATTCGCCTCAGTCCATTCGTCTGTGCACAACCATTTCAATAATCAGAGAAATATCGAGAGGAGGGCCGGCTTCAAATCGCTACGAGACGCCGCCCTTCGCGAATGGCGCGAACTTCTCGTTGTCTAGCACCTGCTGACCCGCGAATAGCGGAGACGGGTACGCATTGGACAGCACCCTCGAAACCACGCAAATCGATACGCAGGTGTCAGTCGCAGAACTGGCCGAAATCCATGCCGCAACCCATCCCGGCGCGAGGCTGAACAAGCGCTCGAATGACGCGCTGGAGGCAGAACAACCGGGCCTGACAGGGGGCATCTATCAGCGTCGGGTTTCCAGGAACGGGCCTTGATGGAGAGGCGCACCCGGATTATATAGAAAACATTCTAGAATTGGAAACTCAAATGGCCCTTAGCATCAAGACCGATGAAGCGGACCAGCTTGCGCGCCAACTGGCAGCCTTGACAGGAGAGACGATGACCGAGGCGGTGACAAAGTCTCTGCAGGAACGGCTCGAACGGCTGCAAAAGCTGGCACCTGCTGATCCCAAGGATCTTGCGGCGCGCATCCTTGCAGCGGCGGCTGAGTTCCGGAAGAAGTATGACACCCGTCCTGTCACACAGGAAGAATGGGACCGGGCGTGCGGCGACACGCCGGAAGAACGCGGGTTCTAATGAACGACATCGTCGTCGATACGTCCGCTATCATCGCGATCCTGTTTGATGAGGCTGGCGCGGCAGGCCTCGCCGAAAAGATGGCGCGCGCTTCATCGCGGGTGATGTCGGCTGCCAACTATGTCGAGCTTGGAACCGTGCTGGCGGGGCGCCGGGAAGGCGCTCCAGAGCGTATCGCGGCAGACCTTGACCGCGTTCTCAGCCAGTTCGATGTCACCATCGCCCCTGTGACACACCCTCTCGCACGCGATGCCCTGACGGCACGGGTGAAGTTCGGGAAAGGGTTTGGAGCGCCTGCTGGTCTGAACTACGGAGACAGTTTTGCCCACGCGCTCGCCAAATCATTGGACGCACCTTTGCTCTTTGTCGGGAATGATTTCTCGAAGACGGACGTCCAGATTGCCTGAGGATAGATACGGATGGCTGTAGCCAGTTCAAACGCTCGCATAGGCTCCAGCTTCGATGAGTTCCTGAAAGAGGAGGACATGTTAGGCAATGCTGTCGGGCTAGCGCTCCTGCGTGTGTTCGCCTGGAAAATTCGCGAGGCCATGAAGGCCAAAGCCATCACAAAAGTGGAAATGGTCAAGCGCATGAAGGCCAGCCGTAGCGAGGTCGACCGGCTCCTTGATCCGACCAGCGACAAAGTGGAACTGGCCACGTTGGTGCGCGCGGCTGACGCCGTAGGTCACAAGCTGAGCATCGATCTGGTCGCCTGATTACCCCATCAAAATAATGTCTCTGATCGGCCCGAACGCCTCAAGGCTGAAGGGCTGCGCCTCGCGAAAACACGCGGCCGTCCGGCCCGCTCCGAAGAGGGGCTGACCATGGGGTGAAAGGCACAGTGTGGCGACACCACTCTGACAAGAAAAACCCTTCGAGACCAGGATAGCGAACTTACGGCGCAGGTCATCATCCGCATTGATCAGCGAGCGGATGGCTGCTTCGATCTCTTTCAAGTGGCTTTCAATCGAAGAAAAGCGCTGGCGGACATGTCGCTTCAAGAGCGAAGAAGTCAGATTCTTCTCGCGGTTCCTGGCGGCGGTGCGGTCTTTGATGAGGGCGGTCCGGGCGACGTTCAGGTCCTTGAGATCACTGATGATCTCCGACGGCGCTGCGCGAACGCCGGGTTCAACCAACGCGCCGAAGCGCTTGGCCTGGCGCGGGTTGACCTTGCAAAGTGGCAGGCCAGCTTCGCCCTTCGCGCGCTCGAACGCGCGGTGATAATGGCCCGTCGCCTCGAAAACGAGGCGGGCGACTGGCTTGCCAGCGATCCATTTCAGGATCGCCCTGAAGCCTTTTGGCGTGTTCTCAAACTGGCGGTGATCGCCCGCCGGGTGAAGGTGGACGTCGAGAGTGTCTTTCGAAACGTCAACGCCGATGGTAATCTCTGTCATTGTTCCTGCCTCTGCTTGTCATGCGGGCCTCAAAGCCCCTGTACCCGTTCAGGCCGATGGGAAAGACGAGGGCGATCAAACTCTGACTCGGAGCGTAAAAACCTCCTGCCTCATGACGATCCGTCCCTCGTCGCCGTCCGGGAGCTGTCACTCCCGGCGGCGGTGCCAATATCTCCCAATCGGCAGGGAAAGTCATAAGACAAGCCTCAGTCAGGCGACTGGTCACATTCAGAAGCGCCGATACGCCCACCCCCGCGGCAAGAGCAGGGGCTGCCCGCGCAATCCTGAGCCGCCTGCTCCCGACATTGCATCTGCCCAAACAGGCGCGCATAAACCGGCAAAACAATCATGTCGGGAGGAATTCATGGCGGACCTGCTGGCGCTTTCGCGAAGCGCGATTGATGAGGGAAAGGGTGTCGCCGAAACTGGTCCGCTTAACCGGATTACGCATGAACTGTCTGAGATCGCGGACGGCCTGGCGATGGTCGAAGCGTTCTCGCACTCAATCGTGTTCCGTACTGATGACGGCCTTGTTGCTTTCGACACATCTAATGAGAATGGCGGGGAAAAAGCCGTAAAAGCCATCCGGGGCTGGGCCGCCGATCCCTTCCACACGATCGTCTACACCCACGGCCATATCGACCATGTCGGCGGCTGCGGAGCCTTTGTTCACGATTGTGCAGCCTGCCGGGCGCCGGCGCCCCGCATTGTCGGGCATGAGAATGTTCAGAAACGTTTCGAGCGCTACAACCTGACCAATGGCTACAACAAGGTCATCAACGAGCGCCAGTTCGGCCAGTTCAGGAAGCGCGGTTATGACCTTGCCGGAGACGCCCGCTTCCTGCCGTCAACGACACCCGCTCCGGATACCATCTACAGCGACGCGCTCGCCCTGAATGTCGGCGGCATGGATATTCACCTTCATCATGCGAAGGGCGAGACCGACGATCACACCTGGGCATGGGTACCGAAGCACAAGGCCATCTGCGCGGGTGACTTCTTCATCTGGAACTTCCCGAACGCCGGCAATCCTCAGAAAGCACAGCGCTACCCTCGCGAATGGGCGGCAGCTTTGCGCAGCATGGCAATGCAAGGCGCAGAACTGTTCCTGCCCGCCCACGGGCTGCCGATCGACGGCGAGGCCCGGATCCGCGCGGTCCTGACAGAAGTGGCGGATGTTCTCGACAAGCTGGTGAACGATACGCTCGACATGATGAACGACGGCGCGCGCCTTAACGACATCGTGCACACTGTGAAGGTTGATCCGGCGCTTCTGGAGAAGCCCTACCTGCGCCCGGCCTATGACGAGCCGGAATTCATCGTGCGCAATATCTGGCGCCTCTATGGAGGCTGGTACGATGGTAATCCGGCGCAGCTGAAACCTGCCCGTGATCAGGATCTCGCCCAGGAAGTGGCGCGCATGGCCGGTGGTCCGGTTGCACTGGCCAAACGTGCAGCAGACCTGTGCGACACAGATATCCGCCTGGCTTGTCACCTCGCAGAAATGGCCGCGCTGGCAGACCCTGGAAATGCGTCAGTGCACGCCTATCGCGCAGATGTCTTCCAGCGGCGGCGTGACAGCGAGACTTCCCTTATGGCGAAAGGCATATTCGGGTCAGCTGCCAACGCCTCGCGGACGAAGGCGCCGGGCTGAGGCCGATCCGGATGCCGCCGCCGGCGCATCGGCGTCGTCGCGCTCAGGTGTGCCGCCACGGTCCACGCCTTTGATTATCGGTTTGGGTATCGGGGCGGTTCAATTGCATGCGGCTGTCGGTATGCCGGGTCGCCAGGCTGGCTGCGATGATCGGTTTCGGCGCCGGGCAGGGTCACCTCAGTGCGGTCAGTCGGCCGCCTCACGGGAACCCGTCCGGCGTTCGCCGGAACCCGGCAAAGCCGGGCCAGCGCGTGTCATGGCCGGGCCCCTGTGGATCTGGTGCGCGAAAACGCGGTTCTCGCTACGGCATCGATGAAACCATTTGTGTGGGTCGATGCAGGTGTGTCCGCCATCGTGACGGCGCAAACGCTGAACCGTGCCTTTCCCGGCAACGGCGCGCTCTGCAGCTTACGGTTCGCTACCAGCGACGCGGCGGCGGATTTCGGGACCGCCGTCAGCAGATCGCTGCACTCAGCCATGTCGGCGCACCCGCTAAGGCTGGCGATCCGATACTTTGGAAAACCGCGGTGCTGCAGCATGTTTCGCTGATCGCGCGGCAACCCTTCCTGGAACAGGTTGTCGAAACCTGGAACGACCCAATCATAGCTGAGCATTTCGCCGTTAAAATCGCCTGCGCCTTCTATCGGATGCCCTTGCCGAAACAGGACAACATACGGCTCGGAAATGATCCTCCGGACGATCAGCGATTTGCGATGTTCGAGATCGCGGACTACGTTCTGGTGAAACAGCAGCAAATCCACCCGCTGGCGTGCGAGCTGCTCAACCGCCAGCGCCGGCGCCATGACCTGGAGAGCGACATGGACCTCGGGGTGATCTGCGCGGAAATCAAGCAGCGCCCGATGACAGATGGCATCAACAATGACCGGGCCGCATAAGACATTGAGTTGGTCCGCGTTCGCCGAAATCGCTGCGATCACGTCCTCGGAATGCGCCAGCAGGCCAGGCGCCCGGTTGAGCAAACGCTGTCCGGCCGGGGTCGGCGCCAATGAGCGGGTTGTCCGCTCGATCAGTCTTACATTGAGGCCGTCTTCAAGGCTGCGGATGCTCTTTGTCATGGCCGAATGGGACAGGCCTAACTCCTCGGCAGCTCGCGAAAAGCTGCGAAGGCGACAGACCGCTTCAAACCGGCGGATCAGGACGAGGTCAAAAGACATGTTCCATTTAGTACATAATAGCTGCACATTATTCAATTGTGATCCGTTCTGACCTGCTGCACCCTGCTTTTGCAGGCAGGAGCGATCTCATGAGTGTCCAACAGGCCATGAACCTTCCGATTGAACTGATTTCGATCAGTCTGTTTCTTGCGATGATCGCGATCGAACTCGTCGCCATCTTCGTGTTCCGCGCCAAAGGCACCTACGTCGCCAAGGACAGCCTGCTGGGTATTTTTCTCGGGTTCGCCAGCGGGCCTGCCAACGCACTGACAGCGTTTATCACTTTCGGGCTGCTGTCACTTGCAGCACCTTTCCAGATGACGAGCATCCCGATCACCTGGGCGACCTTCGCGCTCTGCTTTGTGCTCGATGATCTTCGCTTTTACGTGCACCACCGTATCGCCCATCGCTGCCGCTGGGTCTGGGCGATGCACGTGGTTCATCACTCAAGTCAGCAGTACAACCTGTCGGTGGCGTTGAGGCAGTCCTGGACCAAGCATTTCACCGGCACGATGATGTTGAAGATCCCTCTGGTGCTGATCGGGTTCGATCCCTTGCTGGTGACGTTCTGCGGGGTGCTCAACGCCACCTACCAATTCTTCCTGCACACCGAAACCATCAACAAAATGCCGCGTTGGTTCGAAGCTGTCTTCAACACACCCTCTCATCACCGCGTGCATCATGGTGCCAATCCTCGCTACCTGGACGCAAACTATGCCGGCACGCTGATAATCTGGGACCGTCTTTTCGGAACGTTTGTAGCCGAAGAAGCCGCTGATCCGCCTGCTTACGGACTGGTCAGGAACCTCGAGACCTACAACCCCATCAAGGTCCTCTTCCATGAGTATGCGGGAATCGCGCGCGACGCGCTCCGGCCAGGGCTGACCTTCGGACAGCGACTACGTTACATATTTGCGCCGCCTGGATGGAGCCATGACGGTTCTCGCCAGACCAGCGAGTCGATCATGCGCGCAGCGGGTATTGTCCGCCACAAAGGCCCTCAACGAGCGCGATCGGTGCCTGCAGAGTAGGCGGAGCGCTATGCCTCTTCATTATGTGCTGTCAGAAATCCCGATCTGCATGGCTGCCATCTGGGGCGCACATCGCCTGTGGCTGAACAGGCAGTTGCTCGGCTCGGTCGGTGTGATGTTTTATGGCCTGGCGGCACTCACAGGCGTTATTCGCATCACCTCAGGCGCTGAGGACGTACTTGCTCCGGCTCACCGACTTGTTTCGCAGGCCGGCGGTGTCGTCGGGCTGGTTCTCATTGTCTCAGAAATTGCCCGGCTCCGCGGATGGAAGCTGCCGCTCTGGGCGGTTCTGGTTTCCGCAGGCTTTGCAACGTGGGCCGCGCTCAAAGGCGCGGAATGGGGCGCTCTGGTCTTTCTCGGCCTGCTCGCGACAGGTGCGATACTCCTGGCCACGCACGGCGGCGGAATACGTAAAGCATTTCTGGCCATCTGGTTCGCGGTGATGGCGCCGAACATCCTTTTCGTGCGCCAGTCACCGGTCCTGGACCCTGCCGCAAGCTGGCATGCGTATCATCTCATCACCGCAGTCTGGCTGATCGCCGTGATCGCCGGGCTGAAGCAAACCCAGGCCGCGTCGTTGAACCGGGCATTGTCAGCCTGAGAGGCAGATCCCGGCCAGGTTGGCTCAGGCGGTCATCGCCCGCGAGCGGCAGAAAGCATGCGATTACATCATGCGTAAGGCTTTGACTTTGGTGCCTGAACGACCTTAACAGATTGTCCTGAAGGACAATTTGCAGGAAGCCCAAACAATGGCCACGATCCAGGACGTTGCCCGCAAGGCCCAGGTGTCGGTCAAGACCGTATCAAGGGTCATGAACCGGTATGAGCATATCTCGCCAAAGACGCGCGAGAAGGTCGAAAACGCGATGCGGGAGCTCAACTATGCCCCGTCGGCGATCGCCCGGCAGATGCGTCTGGGGGACATTCTCAGTATCGGTGTCCTGCTCGCGGACCCGAGCAGCGGCTACCAGTCCCAGCTCAATCACTCATTGCTCAAGGCCTGTTCGAAGGCTCATCGGTACCTCGCCGTTGAGCTATTTGACGAGGAGAATCCCGACTGGCGCGGGCAGGTGGTGCAGTTCCTGGATCGCACAAAGGTGGCCAACATGATCCTTGTGCCGCCCATCTGCGACTCTCACGAGCTTCACGGCCTCTTGCGCGAGCGCGAAGTGCGCTTCGTGCTCGTCTCGCCGACCGGCCCGGTAGCGGGCGCCAGCGCGGTGGCCATGGATGACCGGCGAGCCGCACGAGAAGTTACAGAGCATCTGATATCGTTCGGTCACCGAAGGATCGCGCATATCACCGGGCGCGACGAGCATGTCGTGACAGTCCTCCGTCGTCTCGGCTACCAGGATGCGATCCAGGCTGCTGGCCTGGCGGGTGCCTGCGACGGACTGGTCGTGAAAGGTAACTTTTCCTTCAGGCAGGCGCTCGACTGCGCGGAAGATCTGTTGCAACGGTCCGCGCGTCCGACCGCGATCTTCGCCGCCAATGACCATATGGCCGTCGCCGTGATGATGACCGCGCACAAGATGGGCCTGTCTGTGCCGGAAGATCTTTCCGTCGCCGGCTTTGATGACACCCCCATGGGGCGTTCGATCTGGCCCCCCCTGACGACTGTTGCCCAGCCCTTCGATGAAATCAGCGAAACGGCCGTCTCGCTGCTGGCCGTTAACCGGGCCGGCCCGGCGACCGCCTCTGAAATCCATATCCTCCCGCACGCTTTGATCGCCCGCGGCTCCAGTGGACCAGCGCCAGACTAGACAACAGATTTCTCCAGATGCGGCACCTGATTGTCGCTTTTGGACAGATGTTGTTGACATCGATAGACAATCGTGGATTATCCCTTCCATGCCAGTCCGCCAACAGAGCGGCCGGAGGAAACGGGAGGAACACATGTTTCGTAAACAAGGCCTGAGAACGATTCTTTTAGGCGCATCAATCAGCGTGCTGGCAGCGCAGGCCAGCGCTGCTTTTGCCCAGGAAGGCGCCGCTGCCTCCACCGAAGAAGAAAGCCGGCAGGATGTGGTCGTCATTACAGTCGACCGTCGCGAACAGTCGCTTCAGGACTATGCCGGCACCGCCGCCACCATCAGCGGCGAGGACCTCAAGCTGCTCGGGCTGCAGGATTTCAATGACCTCGATGGCAAGATCGCCGGCCTCTCGGTCTCCAACAATCAGGGCAATATCGAAGTCTATATCCGCGGCGTTGGTTCATCCAATAACACGGAACTTGGTGATCCGGCGGCTGCGACCCATCTGAACGGCGTCTACGTGCCGCGCCCGTCCGGATTTGGCGCTGCCTTCTTTGATATCCAGCGCGTCGAGGTCAATATCGGGCCGCAAGGTACGTTGCGCGGACGCAACGCGACTGCAGGTTCAGTTGACATCATACCCTGGAAGCCGGGCATCGGCGTCACCGACGGCATGATCGAAGGCTCAATCGGCAACTACGATGAATGGCGCCTCGAAGGCGTCGCGAACATCGCAGTGACTGAGAATTCGGCATTCCGCATCGCCGGCTTTGCGATGCAGCATGACAGCTACCTCGAAAACGTGACGCCTCGCAGCTCCGAGCTCGGCCTCACGGTGCCGGCGTCCGAAGCCGAAGGCGTTGGCGTCGCCGAAGCCGCTGATGATTTCGGGTTCCGCGCATCCTATCTGATTGAACCGCTCGATGACCTAACGGTAACGCTGACTTACGATCAGATCCAGCAGAAGGGATCTGGTTATACCGGCGTCAACTTTGCAAACCCGCTCGGCAATGGCGTGCGCCCCGAAGACATCGACAATCCGCGGGAAGTCATCGGCCGCGCCTTTACTCCCCGCGAAGACACCGAACACTGGGGCTTCAAGGGTCATGTCGAATATGACGGGGACGGTATCAATGCCGAATACATCGGCTCGATCCGTGATCTCGTTTACGACTATGAGTTCGTAACCCCGGCCGGTCCATATTATGACGGCGTATTCGACACGCTCGGGCCGCTCGATATCGACAACTTCTCCCGGGTCCGCTTCATTACCGATTCGGAGTCAACTGTTCATGAGGCCCGACTTTTCTCAGAAGATGACGCGCGCCTGATGTGGTCGGCGGGCGCCTTCTACTTCACCGAAGCGCAGCGCACCTTCCTCGGCACGACGGGCGACAGGAACCCCTTCTTCACCGGCGTCGAATTCAACCAGACGACCGACACCGAAAGTTTCTCGGTGTATGGGGATGCCACCTTCAATGTGACTGACAAGTTTCGTGTGACCGGTGGCGTTCGTCATACCGACGATTCTAAAGACCGTTTCGGCGTCAACGCCCGCTACCAGTTTATTATCGGGGGGGGGAATTTCTCATGCTGCTTCGGCACCGGTCATGGCACGGAAGGGTTCCAGTTTGCAGGTCTGGACCGAACCATTTTCAATCCCGATGCGGATGGCAACGGAACGCTCACCGACCCTGAAGTCCTGGCATTCTTCTTCAACGGCGTCAGGCGCTTTGGTACGCGCGACGGCCTTGATGACATCTACGGCAATGGTATCGTGACGGGCGACGCGCTGCCCGCCGACCACCCGCTGTGCCAGGGCTTTGCCTTCACCGGTGCATGCTTCAACACTTTTGTCCCGGCGCTCGACGGGCGCATCTCGTTCGCCGTGCTCGGCGGCAATGCCATCGCGCTCCAGAACGGCTCCCTCGACAATGACTTTGTCGACTGGCGCGTGCGAACGGAATACGACCTGACTGAAAACAACCTCATCTACGGCCTGGTCTCGACCGGCAACAAGTCTGGTGGTTTCAATGATAATATTCCGGGAACGGAAGGATTTGGCCTCGCCAGTCCTTCAGGAAGCGCGCCGGCAGCCTTTGATACCGATACGCTTGCGCCGATCTATGATCCGGAAACCCTGACCCTTTTCGAGATCGGCTCAAAGAACAGCTTCGACATCGCTGGCATGCCCGCCGTCCTCAACGCATCAGCCTTCTACTATGACTACAATGACCTGCAGCTCTTCACCTTATTGTCGACGGCGCAGGTCCTGCAGTTCGAAGGGATCGAGCTGACCCCCGACCAGCTCGCCCAGCTTGGCGGCCAGGTTGTCGGGTTCAATTTCAATGCCTCGGATGCCGAAATCTTCGGCGCACAGCTGGAGGGCGAACTCGACCTGCCGAACCAATGGAGCCTGAAAGGAACGCTCCTCCTGATGCCGACGGCAAAAGTGACGAATTCTGTTCAGGTGCAGGATGCGCGCTTCCAGGCAGATGTCGATCCGGTCAACTCGGTCAACCGGTCAATCGAAGGCAATCGCCTGCCGCGCACACCGAAGATCCAGCTGAACGGTTCGGTTTCAAAAGTGGTTGATACTGATTTCGGCAGCTTCGACGGGATCGTTTCCTTTGGCTACCGGTCTTCTCAGCACCTCACCATTTTCAACGGCGTTGATTATGCTAATCGGACCAATCCGGCCCTCAGGCTCGATGACGAGGTCGATGGCTATTGGACATTTGATGCGGGTGCCGGATTCAGTCCCGAAAAGGGCAACTGGCGTCTTGAAGTCTATGCGGCAAACCTCACAGATGTGACAGAGCCGCAAGGCCTGATCATCACGCAGTTCGACAACACACGCTTCTTCAACCGTCCGCGGACGTTTGGAGCGCGCGTCCGGGTTCATTTCTGATCACCCGTTGCCGGCGGGAGGCAGCTCAGGCAGGCCTCCTGCTGGCAACGCAAGTCAGACGTGCCAGTGGCACGCGCGGCACGGGCCGCCAAAGGAGAGGATCGTATGACCCGCCTAGCCAACTGCGTTGCCGGGTTGTTTGTGGCAGCGGTGCTCTCCGATCCGGCTTGGGCCCAGACCCAGCCTGCCGACAGCTGGGCCCTTGTCTGGTCCGACGAGTTCGACGGCAAGGGGATTGATCCGTCGAAATGGGGCTTCGAGGTCGACTGCTGGGGCGGCGGCAATGAGGAACGCCAGTGCTATACTGCGCGCCCGGAAAACGCCTTCGTACAGGACGGCCGTCTCCAGATCGTGGCCCGGCGCGAAACTGCAGTAGGGCCCGCTCTGCCGGTCCATCTCGACGACGCTCTGCCGGAAACGGAACGTGGCAAACTTGCCGCAAAGCCCTTCACCTCCGCGCGGTTGACGACGAAGGGGAAGGCAGACTGGACCTACGGACGGTTTGAAGTGCGCGCCCGCGCGCCGGAGGGGCAGGGCGCCTGGGCAGCAGCATGGATGCTGCCGAGCGAGGAGCGATACGGCGCCTGGGCTGCGTCGGGCGAAATCGACATTCTCGAACTCGTCAACCAGGGCGCCGAATGCAAATCCTGCGAAGACGGCAGGGAAAACCGGGTGTTCGGCACCATTCACTATGGCGGCGAGTGGCCACGCAACAGATACAAGGGCAAGGACACTCCGCTGCCCTCGACGGATGACAGGTTCAACGTTTACGCTGTTGAATGGCAGGAAGGCGAGATTCGCTGGTTCGTGGACGGACAACTCTACTCAACTCTGACCCGGAAAGACTGGGGATCCGAGGCGGTGTTTTCAAAGCTTCCCAAGAGCGCACCATTTGACCAGCCATTCTACCTCATCCTGAATCTCGCGATCGGCGGCAATCTCGCCGAAGATACGAACGAAGGCGGTGTGTCACTCGAAGGTTTCCCGAAGACATTCGAGATCGACTGGGTCCGTGTCTACCAGAAGCCCCGCGACGAGACTGGGCACTAGGCGATGATCACTGCCTCGCCGACACGTAGCGAAGACCGGGT
This sequence comes from uncultured Acidobacteriota bacterium, assembly GCA_937881755.1. Taxonomy (GTDB): domain Bacteria; phylum Pseudomonadota; class Alphaproteobacteria; order Caulobacterales; family Hyphomonadaceae; genus Hyphomonas. The sequence continues at coordinate 20,621 of CALGEF010000501.1, read as the reverse complement.
ACCTTTCAGCCATATGCTGATCTACGGGACCGGCGCATTTGTGAACAACCTCCTCGCGGGTGCGTTCGGCGCTATGATGATCATCCTGAATCTCGGGCTCGGGATGGACCCCGCGCTGGTAGGCCTGGTCGCCTCGATCCCGCGCTTCTTCGACGCCCTGACCGATCCCGTCATGGGATACATCTCGGACAATACACGCAGCCGCTGGGGCCGGCGCCGGCCTTATATCTTCGTCGGGGCCATCGCCGTCGGGATTGTATTCATGGCGATCTGGCAATTGCCCGACGGTCAGAGCGAGATGTTCTATTTCTGGTTCTTCCTGGCGGGATCACTGCTCTTCTACACGGCTTACACGATCTTCGCGACACCATGGGTAGCGCTCGGGTATGAGATCACGCCGGACTATCATGAGCGCACTCGGCTCATGGGCACCCAGAACTTCATCGGCCAGCTGGCCTATTTCATTCCCCCGTGGCTCCTGCCGCTGATGCAGGATACGCGCTACTTCGACAATATGGTCGACGGCGCGGGCGGCCTTGCGATCGCGCTTGGCGTCCTGATGATCGCCGGAGGCGTCCTTCCCGCCATCTTCCTGCGCGAACGCGCTCGTATCATTGCGATGGCCGAAATGCCGATGTCAGCGCGCCAGCCAGGTTGGTCGATCTTTCAGACGGCGGCGCACCGTGTCCGGGACTTTTTCGAGGGCTTCGCCAAGGCTCTGAGCTTCAAGCCCTTCCTCAAACTCTGCCTTGCGACATTCCTCGTCTTCAACGGCTTCATCCTGGTCGCATCTTTTTCGACTTATGTGATCATCTACTACGTCTGCGCCGGAGACACCGTGAAGGGAGCAGAATATGCAGCCTATGCCGGTACGCTCGGAACCCTTTCCACTTTCATCGTCATCGCGTTCGTGACCTGGCTCGCCACCCGCATCGGCAAACGGCTGACTTTTGCGATCTCGACCAGCATCTCGGTGCTGGGCTATGTCCTCAAATGGTTCTGCTACCAGCCGGACAATCCCTGGATGGTCGTACTGCCAGCCCCGCTACTGGCTTTCGGGCTGGGCGGCCTCTTTACGCTCATGCCCTCCATGATGGCAGATATTGTCGATCTCGATGAACTTGAAACCCATGAGCGGAGAGAGGGTATGTACGGTTCAATCTACTGGTGGGTGGTGAAGCTCGGAATGACCGCTGCGCTCGCCGGCGGCGGCTTCCTGCTGAACGCGACGGGTTTCAAGGTTGAACTGGGCGGCGCGCAGGCCGGATCTACGATCACCCTGCTTCGTTTGTGCGATGCCTTCATTCCGGTTATTGCTTCGGTAATTGCTATCTGGGCTGTCGCGACACTGGGCATCGACCAGCAAGCCGCCGAGAAGACACGTAAGGCGCTCGACGCGAGGCGACACACGCCTGATCCGGTTGCAGCCTGACCTTAACTGGCAACGAAGACCCATGAACACACCGACCCTGACCCTTACCGCTAACAGTGCCGGCCTTCCGCCTGCCGAGGACCTGGTTGACGTCCTACTGTCGAAGATGACGCTTGAAGAAAAGATCGGCCAGCTTCAGCAGGTCGATGCAAGCGCAGATCCGCTCCCCGACCACCTCATCGAAGGTGTGCGCGCCGGCCGGATCGGATCGGTGATCAATCTTGCAAACACCGATGCCTGCAACCGTCTCCAGCGGGTGGCCGTTGAAGAATCGCGCCTTTCGATTCCGCTGTTGATGGGGCGGGATGTCATTCATGGGTTCCGCACCATATTTCCGATACCGCTCGGGCAGGCGGCCGCATGGAACCCTGAGCTTGTCCGCGAGGCCGCCAGGATCGCGGCCCTGGAAGCGCGTTCCCAGGGCATACACTGGACTTTTGCTCCCATGATCGACATTTCGCGCGATCCGCGCTGGGGAAGGATCGCGGAGAGCTTTGGTGAGGATCCCCATCTCACCGGCCTGCTCGGAAGCGCGATGGTCGAAGGATTCCAAACAGCAGATCTCTCCGGACACGGAGCGATCCTTGCGTGCGCCAAACACTTTGTAGGTTACGGCGCTTCGGAGAGCGGACGCGACTACAGTGCCACGAACATTCCTGCCAACGAACTGCGCAACGTATACCTCGAACCCTTCCGTAGGGTCGTCCAGGCCGGCGCTGCAACGCTGATGACGTCGTTCAGCGACCTCGACGGCATCCCGGCAACCGCAAACGGCGCGCTCCTGAACGGCGTCCTTCGCGGTGATTGGTGCTTCGACGGACTGGTTGTCAGTGACTGGAATGCAATCAACGAGCTGATCGTGCACGGCCTGTGCGAAGATTCCCGGAGCGCGGCAACCGAAGCGGCACTTGCCGGTGTTGATATGGAGATGGCAGGCGACGCCTATGCCAGCAACCTCGCGAATCTCGTCGAGGAACGCGTCCTTTCCGTCAGCCAGATTAATGCCATGGTCGTTCGCGTGCTCCGGCTCAAACAGAAGCTTGGCCTGTTCGAGCGGCCATATACCGATCCTGCAGGCTTTGACCCGCTCGTTTCAGACAAGGCCCTGGACGTTGCCTATCAGGCCGCCCTCGAGAGCCTGGTGCTTCTCAAGAATGACGGCGCCGTGCTTCCGCTGCGTGTGGCCGGCCTTGGGTCCATTGCCGTGATCGGGCCGCTCGCCGATGCCCCGCACGAGCAGATGGGAACGTGGGTGTTCGATGGGCAGAAGACCGATACGGCCACTCCACTTCAGGCGCTTCGCCAGCAGTTCAGCGGCAAGATTGACGTAAACTACGCGCCCGGACTCGAGACGTCCCGCTCCAGATCGCATGCCCTGTTTGGGGAAGCTGAGACAGCGGTCCGAAACAGTGATGTCGCGCTGGTCTTCCTCGGGGAAGAATCGATCCTTTCGGGAGAAGCCCACAGCCGCGCCGACATCACGCTCCCCGGAGCCCAGTCCGAACTGCTGGCGCGGATCCGGGCTCTTGGTAAGCCGGTTGTCACAGTGGTTCTTGCAGGGCGCCCGTTGGTGCTGTCCGAAAACCTGCCGCATACGGATTCGCTCCTCTATGCATGGCATCCCGGCACGATGGGCGGACCCGCCATTGCGGCGGTCCTGTTTGGTGATGAGGCGCCGCGAGGCAAATTGCCCGTTACCTTCCCGAAATCCGTCGGGCAGATTCCGATCTACTACAATCACAAGAATACCGGACGTCCGCCCAACCCCTCGGAAATGATCCTCATCGACGATATTGAAGTCGGCGCACGACAGACCTCGCTTGGTATGTCGGCATTCTATCTGGACGACGGCTCCGAGCCTCTCTTTCCGTTCGGCTTCGGATTATCCTATGGCAAATTCGAACTCGGAGGTCTTGAACTGAGCCAACAGATAATTGGTTTGTGCGACCGGTTGAAAGTACGAGCAACAGTCAGAAACACTGGCGCATGCTCCGGTTTCGAGACCGTTCAACTCTATGTCAGGGATATAGCGGGTAGCCTGACGCGCCCGGTGAAGGAACTGAAGGCGTTCAAGCGCGTTAGCCTGCAGCCGGGTCAATCTGGGCTGGTCGAATTTGATCTCGGCGCTGCTGATCTGTCCTTTTACCGGCGGGATGGTTCGTTTGGACCGGAACCGGGCAAGTTCTGTCTCTGGGTTGCAACCCGGTCAGATGGCGGCCTGAAAGCCGAGTTTTCGCTCAGCGCGCAATAGCTGCGCATTGTACCGCATGCTTACGTTCAAGACAGGACGGGTTTTCGGAACCAGGGAACATTCTCGTTGTCCTGAATTTGCCCGCTCCCGGACAGGAGAGACCAGTTCGAATTAGGGTGACAGCACGGCCATAGATTTCCGGCGTTCTGCAGTGAATACGAGCCTTCAGAAGATGCCGCGCCGGCCCCCCCTCGCCAGCATCCCCGCCGGCTCCTGAAGCCCACGCCATACCTGGTGTGATCCTCAGGCGCTCAAACCTGTCGTGCCGGAGGTGGGCGAGGTTTGATGTTGCGATGGTGGTCGGCCGGACTGTGTCGGCGCCTCAGTCCAAGGCTCGGCGCTCTGACCGTGATCACTGCGCTGCCCTGGTAGAGGTCGTCTGGCGTGAGCAGACGCAGGGTGCCTTCCGCGGAAAGACCCCTTGTGCGGGGAGCGGTCATAAATGCGCAGCCAGGTGTCCCGCTGAATTGTCGATGTTAAAAGCCAGGCCGGCGCGTCCAGTGATTGCGGCTTAAGGAGACAGAACAAGGATTTCGGGCGGGACGGCACCATCGCCTTCCCGAAAGCAAAGTCCCGTCGCCAGGACGTAAGGATTTGGTCAGGACGCTGAGGTGGCGGCAGCTCGAAAGGTGACTGCGCATTCCGCGTTTGTCCGGCCGATCCTGTTGAGGACGCCGTCATCCAGCGGCCTCATGCGCCGACTGCGGACAGAAGCTATGAAGCCGGCGATATGAACTTTGCAAAAGAAGGGATTGACCGATTATCGCCCGTTACAGAAGCCGCTTCTGGCCCGTGTTCTCCACCGGATGCGTCCGCAGAGGCTTTATGAAGGCTGCCGGCGGATTGCGCCGGTTCAGTTCAGGAGGTCCAGGCCTGAGCCGAACGAACCGCTTCCCGCACCTTCCCTGAACCGCTGAGCATGATGATGGCGGCGATTGGAATAAGTGTTACGGACGTGAGCGCCAGAGACTTGTTGAGCGCTGCATCATTCCTGAAGACATAATCTGTGATTGCTGCAACTACAGTCGGACCGAAGCCAAGGCCGATCAGGTTCGCCGCAAGGAAATAGAGCGCAACCGCCTGACCGCGCATTTCATTGGGCACCATCAACTTTGTCGAAGACGTTTATGTGAGGGTTTCTGGAGATTGTTGCCTTAAGCCGATCGCGGCAATCGAGGAGGGCGTGATCTGTTTTGCGTCCGTTTTTTCCGCAAGGTCATGAGATGTTGGTTCGCAGAAAACCATCATTATGATAAAAAAAAGCCCGCCGGTGAAGCGCTTAAATCCCGGACTGCGTATTGGGCCCGTTTAAGACAACCGATGAAGTTTCGCAGCAGTGTCAGCAGACGGTCAGCTTTACACGAAATAAGAATGTAAATACGGTCCTGGATCATCTGATTGAAGACTCTGGAGACCATACATGAAAGTCCTGCTCGGTTTCGCTGCCATAGCGGCCTCGTCTGCCCTCGCTCTGACCGCTGCGGCTCAGGGGCTCACAGAAGACATATTCTTCGACATCGAGAATAATACTGAAGCGACGATTTCAGGCTTGTATCTCTCCAGTTCTGACGATCCGGAATGGAGCGAAGACATTGCGGTCGATTTTGTTGAGCCGGGCGAAACCATGGAAGTGTCTGTCACGGACAATCTGCTCGATTGCTATTACGACCTGGCTATCGAGTTCTCGGACGGCGACGTGCTGGCCTATGGCGAGGTCAATTTCTGTGAACTGGATGGCGAGACGCTTGAAGTCAGCCAATAGGTTCTCGTCCGCGACCTTGCCAGCAGGGATGTCCTGTCCCGGTAAACGGTCCTGAAGGTCGCAAAGGCTCAACCTGTCAAAAATCCCATATAGGCGCGGACATTTATGCTGCGCGCCCCGGTGCTGCATCCATTGAAGGGCAGAAATCGGTGCCTTTGACGCATGCTGAGACCATTGTCTCATCCCGGCAGAGGCTGAGGCCAACGACCTGGCAGCGCCGGAGGAAAACGCTGTGGCTGCATGGCCCCAACCAAACAGCCTCCGAGGTTACCGGCGCGGTTCAGATCACGCCTCCGGCAATCCCCCCTGGAATCCCAAAAAGAAAATGGCCCCGGTGAGACAGGCGAGTCCAGGCGCGACTGTGTTGGCGAAGGCGAGCATGGCAGCATAGGGCAGCATGCAGGCCATCGGGAGCAGGATGACGCGGCTACAGGCATCTGTGGTGGATTTTGAAAACCGCCGGTCTGCCAGCAGGCCGCCGCACATCAGGCTGATCATCATTCGATCAATGAAAGAGCGCATCTGTGCCAGCATCAGGACGAGCACTGCGTACCAGGCATAGAAGCCGGCTTTGGGCGCCTCGGCGATGCCAGCTGGCGGATTGGGTCGGGCTGTCAGCTCCTGTCCTCCCGGTACAATTCTTTCGTGTGCTGGCGCCGCGATTCTACGGCCTGAAAGAAACCCTCCCTCAAGGCGTGTTTCAGTACAGGGCCATGGGGGGGTATTGGTCGACCGGTCTGGTTGAACAGGGAGCGCTGATGGCGCCTAGATCATTGCTGCGCCTTTGGCTGCGATCATGATGGTCGGCGTGTTGGTGTTGCCGGACGTAATCTGCGGCATCACCGACGCATCGATCACCCTGAGCCCGTCGAGCCCCCTCACGCGCAGCCTGGCGTCGACGACCGCCATGGGGTCATCGCCGCGCCCCATCTTCGCCGTGCCCACAGGGTGGAATATCGTGGTGCCGATATCGCCGGCGACCTGGGACAAATCCTTGCCGGGTGAAGAGCGGCCGGGGACGTATTCCTCAGGGCTGAACCGGGCAAGTGCAGGCTGTTGCATGAGCCGCCGCGTCAGCTGAATTGCCTCGGCTGCTACCTGCCTGTCTTCGTCCGTATCAAGATAGTTCGGGTCGATCACCGGGGCGGCGCCGGGATCTCCGGACGCGACCCTGACCGACCCCCGCGAGGTGGGGCGCAGGTTGCACGCCGCCACCGTAATGGCCGGAAACCGGTGCAGGGGCTCGCCAAACTTGTCGAGCGACAAGGGCTGAACGTGAAACTGGACGTTTGCCCGCGCCTGGCTTTCATCAGAGCGCGCGAAAATGCCGAGCTGTGACGGCGCCATGGTCAACGGGCCGCGCCGGCGCACGGCATAGTCCAGCCCCATCTTAACTTTACCGAACAGCGAGTAATAGATCTGGTTCAGCGTTTCGGCGCCAGAGACCTTGTAGATGGCGCGCTGCTGGAGATGGTCCTGGAGATTGGCGCCCACGCCGGGCAGGTCCAGGATCGGCGCGATGCCCGCCTGCGCCAGAACAGGCGCGGGGCCGATGCCAGAACGCTGCAGAATTTGCGGGCTGCCGACTGCCCCCGCGCTCAAGATGATCTGCGCACGCGCGGCAACTGTGAAACGCTGGCCGTTTTGCCTGAAGATCAGTCCCGACGCCCGGCCGTCAGTGACCGTTACACGCTCGATCAGAGCGCCCGTTTCCAGGCGCAGGTTGCTGCGGCGCCGTGCGGGCTTCAGAAAGCCCCGCGCGGCAGACCAGCGGCGTCCGTCCTTCTGGTTGACGTGGAAATAGCCGGAGCCTTCATTGTCGCCTGTGTTGAAGTCCGGCGTTTTCGGGATCCCCAGTTCCGACGCGGCGTCGCGAACGGCGTCCAGGATCTGCCACTGCACGCGGGGCGCCTCAACGCGCCATTCCCCGCCTGCGCCGTGCACCTCGCTTTCACCGAGGAAATGGTCTTCGATGTCGCGAAACACCGGCAATACATCGTCCCACCCCCAGCCCGGCAGCCCGCTATCGCGCCAGGCGTCATAGTCCGCGGCCTGGCCGCGCATTGTGATCATGGCGTTGATTGCTGACGAACCGCCGATCACCTTTCCGCGCGGATAGGCGAGGGCCCGCCCGTTCAGGCCAGGCTGCGGCGTCGTTTCAAACATCCAGTCGGACCGCGGGTTGCCGATCGCAAACAGATAGCCGACCGGCACATGATACCAGATCCAGTTGTCCTGCCCGCCCGCTTCAAGCAGCAGCACCTTTTTTGAAGGATCAGCCGACAGCCGGTTGGCAACCACACAACCGGCCGAGCCGGCGCCGGCCACAATGTAATCGTACTCGCCGGCGAACGGGCGCAGCGCCTCGTTCATCAACCAGGCTGCACGTCAGTGAAGCGGCCGCCGTCCCTGGCGAGGCGCCTGAGCGTTGCGGACGGGGCAAACCTCTCGTCTGCCGCCCCGAGGCGCTCCATGGTTGCCAGGACCGTCCCGGCGCCGACCATGTCGCCGTAGAGCATCGGTCCGCCTTTGTCGGCCGGCCAGCCATAACCATTCAGCCAGACGATATCGATGTCGGAGGCGCGCTGCGCCTTCTTCTCTTCGAGTATCCTGAGGCCTTCGTTGATCATCGGATGGATGCAGTCGGCAATGATCTCATCCTGGCCGGGCGCGCTGCCAGCCGAAACGCCTGTGATTTCTGCGATGATCTTCGCGGTGACGCCTGACGGAACCGGGCGGCGGCTCTCATCATAATCATAATAGCCTGCGCCCGTTTTCTGGCCGCGGCGGTCCAGTTCGCAAAGGGCATCGCGGATCGGGTTTGCCGTCCTGGCGCCTTTCTTCCAGCCGATATCGAGACCGGCCAGATCGGACATCTGGTATGGCCCCATTCGAAACCCGAACGTGTTCAGTGCGGCGTCCACGTCCCAGGGCATAGCGCCCTGCGCGACAAGTCTCTGAGCCTGCGCCTGGCGCGCAAACAGGATGCGGTTGCCGACGAATCCCGGACAGACGCCCACCAGCACCGCGATCTTGTTGATCGTCCTTGCCAGGTCCATACATGTCGCGATCACGTCATTGGCCGTGTGATCCGCGCGAACGATTTCGAGCAGCTTCATCACATTCGCGGGCGAGAAAAAATGCAGCCCGATCACGTCCTGCGGGCGCTTTGTAACGCTCGCGATCTCATCGATGTTGAGCGCCGAGGTATTAGTCGCGAGGATGGCTCCGGGCTTCATAATCCGGTCAAGATCAGCAAATATCTGCTTCTTCAGTGCCATGTCTTCGAACACAGCTTCGATCACCAGATCGCAATCGGCGAGGGCCTCCATCTCCATTGTGCCGGTGAGGCGACCCATGCGTTCGGCGACTTCGGCCTGAGGAAAGCGGCCATTGTCAGCGCTGCGCTGGTAATTGACGCGTACCACGTCCAGACCGCGGTCAAGCGCCTCCGGCTTTTGCTCCAGAATCGAGACCGGAATACCGGCAGACGCAAAGTTCATGGAGATGCCGCCGCCCATCGTGCCCGCGCCGATCACGCCGACTTTCGCAATCTTGCGCCGCGGCGTGCTGGCGGGAACATCCGGGATGATCCATGCATCGCGCCCAGCCTGGGCAATGTAGTCGGAAACTTCAGTGGGTGTCATGGAGATGGCAGGCATCTTGTTCTCTCTGCTTGTTCTTCGCCCCGGTCATGGAAACGCATTTGAAAAGCCTGGCTCATCCTGCTTCCTCATTCGCCTGACAGCGCTCCGCCGAGGCAACCCCGGAGCGCTGCGCGCCGTTGTCAGATGTGCGCGGGTTCAGCGGGTCAGCGCTTCGAGGATTGCAGGCAGCGCGTCCTGTGCCTTTGAACGCATTTCATCATCCGTTGCATCCTGGATCGGATGCGGCACGAGAATATATCGCGCCTCCGGCATGCCGAGTGCGTTGCGCTGGAAATCTGCCGCTTCATCAAACTCTGACGACGCTATGGAGACCGATGGGATTCCCTGGATTTCAAACCAGACTGTGTCGTGCAGACTGCACGTCGTACAGGAACCTCAGTCAGCCAGCGCTTCGACCAGATAATCCACCTGGGCCGCAATATCGCGCCGGATATCGTCCGGGCACGGCTTGGTGAACGTGGGCTTGGTGAACCGCTTGATGGTGATGCCTGGCGCCGCAGCCTTCAGTTGGCGCTCCAGCTCGTCGAGAAGCACATTCCCGCGCGGCTTTCGGATATCCAGAAGCCCGATTGTCCCGCTCAGGGTTCCAGGCCTGGCCGTTACCTGCCGAGCTACGGGTTTTCGTTCATCGGTCGGATCAAGGATTGTTGTCATCTTACATCCTTATTCTGCTTATACTCTGACTGATCATACCCGGTCCCGGCAAAGTCTCTAGCCCAAATCGATCTTTCGCGAGACCGACTGCGATCCGATCTCGCCCGTTGCCCAGCCGTGAAAGGCCGAACTGAACTTGCCGGCGTCGGATCCGGCGACCACGATATGAATGTATTCCTCACCGGCAAACTTCGGCGCTGACGCCCTGAGTTTCTCCGCCCCCATCTTCTCCGCAGTCGCCTTTGGTATTCCGGCGCCCGATGTGTCGCTCGCCACCATCTCGCTCAGCGGGCGCGACGTCACCTCCTGGATCCGCGCGCGCAGCTCAGCCTTCGTATAGTGGCCCTGGCTCATCAGGGTGTCGATGTGTTCGGGGCAAACGACCAGCAGGGCGTCGACGGGTAAGTTTCGCAGTTTCGGAAGGAAGACACTTTCGAGTCCAAGGCCAATGGAGCCTGCGACCTGGCGTGGTTCACGCGATTCCTGGTCAACAATGTGCACCGGCCCGCCGGTCATCGCAAATACGGTGACGACCGAATCCTCCTTGTTGAAACCCCGTTCGACATGCAGGGGCGGCCAGGGCGAGCGCTCTTCATTCTCTGCAAAGCACATGGTGTACTTCATCGGGTTGCCGAGTGTGGACCGCTCGACACCGCCAGGCTTGCCGCCGCCGACATTGCCGACGATCAGGCGCAGGGCACGCCCGATCGTGGCATTGGCACGGTTGCCCGATCCGAGCGCGCCGAGCCCCTTGTTCATGCCGATGCGGTCCCGGATCGGACCATTGACCACAATCACCGGCGCCGCCCCCATTGTCGTGGCCGTCACGCCGTGGATGTTGAATGCGTCGGTACACACCGCTTCCAGTGCGGCGATGAGGACCGGCATGTATTCCGGTTTGCAGCCGGCCATGACGGCATTGATCGCGACCTTCTCAGTGGTAGCCTCTCCCATGTTGGGCGGCACAACCGCGATCAGGTCCTGCGGCGCGCGGTGTGTGCCCCCCAGCATCCTGAGCACGCGTTCAGGCGTCGGCGCAACGAGCGGCAGGCCATCGGAAAAGCCCTGGTCAAACATGAACTCGGCGACGTCATCGGCTTCACCGATCTCGATGCGGCGCGCGCGCAGCAAGTCGCCACTCGCCGCTGCGCGCAAGCGCTCAAAGATTTCAGGATACAGGTGGCGGGAGCCGCAGCCCGGTCGCCAGGCCGGAAGCGCGTCCCAGTCGATCTGGGCCTGCGGCACGGCAAGGTCTGCCGCAATTCCGGCGCTGAGCGCCTGCCATTCGGCCCGGACAAACCCTTCGAAATGCTGCCGGAGCGAGCCATCGGGGTTCAGCCAGAAAACGGAGGGCACGATTTCTATGTCCCAGTCGAAGGAGGTTTTGCAGCCCGTATCGTCAAGAACCGGAAACGTCAGACTGTGACGCGCCGCAAACAAGGCGCTGGCTTCGCCCGACTGGGACGGCATCAGTACCTGTAGTTTTTCGCCATACGCCCGATGAATAGCCTCGATGACGGGGGCTGCCGTGTTGCAGGTTTCGCAGTCTTCCTTGACGAATACGACGAGGGAAGGTGCGCCGGCCGGAAACGCGTGAGTGCCTCCGGCCAATGATTTCAGGGAGAAACCCGGCTTCGGTTCGGTCATGGGATATCTCCGTGGTCTCGCGTCACCTTATTGGGGGCAGGCCAAAGGCTTTGTCCAGAGAGGGGCCTCCCGCGGCGGAGGTGGATGGGAATCGAACCCACCACACGCCGTGTGGGCGTGTCCGTGGTTTTGAAGACCAGGGAAGCCACCAGACTCCAGTCACCTCCAAGACGAGGTCACAGTAACGCGGCCGGGGCCTGCGTCAAACTCAGACCGTGTAGCGTGTGTCACCCTTCCGCCGGGTTATGCCGGCCGCGTCAAAATGTTCGAGCAGCGGAACAATGTATTTCCGGCTGGTGCGCAGGGCGACGCGCGCCTCCCCGGTTGTAAACGCCGCGTCGCCCGGAAAGCTCTCCCTCAGGACCCGCGCAGCGTCCCGCACGGCTTCGGCATGCAAGAGGATCGTCTGTTTCAGCGAGACATTATACAGCCGGATGACCGTTCCGGCTTCGATCAGCAACGCGATCAGGTCTTCATCGCCGGGCGCTCGCATCAGCCCATCGATCCCTGAAGGCGCCAGGCCCTCCGATGCGAGTTCACGGGTCAAGGCTTCCATGCGCGCCTCGTTTTCCGGTGTCAGGTGATCTGAAGGATCATGACCTGCCAGCGCCGTATACGCACCAGAAAGGCGAACCGTTCCGGCCGCGGCGAGCGCTGTCTCGGCATGGTGCGCCAGAGCAGGGGCCAGCCGGGCATCTGTGATATCTGACCGCAGCGCACGCGGCTTCAAAGGGTTTGCCCGATGGTAGGCGGCGAGGCGTGCCCGGTAGCCCTCTACGGCAAGCCCGCCGGCCGCCGCCGGTGCTGCAACGCCCTCAGCGATTTCGACAAACCCGTCGCCCAGCCTTGCCTTGACCTCGGAGACCGGGGCGCGCGCCAACCGCGAGATGTCCTCCAGACGCACGCAGCCGCCATGTTCCTCAGCCAGCGCGCCGGCCAGCGCCGGTACGTCTCCAGGCTCGGCGGCCTTGAGGGTTGCCAGCCGCAACGCCTTGCCAGCCTTCACCGGCGCAGCCGCCGGATCGAGAATGACGGCGCCGCCCAGGGTCTGCTGAGGCGAGAAGCTGCGCAGGATCGCGCGTTGCCCGGCAAACAGAGTGACGGGCGCTGCGAAACGCAGCTGGGCAAATCCCTTCTCACCGGGCGCGACCTGCCTTGCGTCCAGCAGACGGACAGTCGCAGCGGCGTGGGACGTCGCGTACAGTACACGGACGTCTTCCATATGGCGAAGACCGCGGCTGGCCGACACCGGAACTTCGATCAAAACATCTGTATTCAACGACGCAGAGCAGGTGCCCGGTGCGCAGAGAATGTCGCCTGGTTTCACTTCGCCGGATGAAAGGCCCCGCAGGTTCAGCGCCGTACGCTCTCCCGCCCGGGCTCCCGGAACATCGCAGCCCCGAACCTGAATCCGGCGGATGGTGACAACCTGAGCGCTGGAAGCGAGCACGAGTTCGTCTTCAGGTTTCAGCGAGCCGCCCAACAGGGTTCCGGTCACGACTACGCCGTGCCCCTCGGAGACGAAGACGCGGTCTATCGCGAGGAAGGCGCCTGGCGGCCCGGGCGCCACAGGCAATCCGGACAGGCCTTCGAGCGCCCCGTGGAGGTGCTCGAGTCCTTCGCCGGTGACCGCCGAGCAAAGGATCATCGGCGCGTCCCGGAATGAGGTTCCGGCAAGCGCCGCGCGCAGGTCAGCTGTGCGCTTTTCCCGTTCTGCGCCGGCGACAAGATCTGCCTTAGTCAGCGCGATCAGGCCCGGATGTATTCCGAGGGCGTCAACGACCTGGATGTGTTCGCGTGTTTGCGGCTGGACGCCGTCGGTGGCGGAGAGGACCAGCAAGGCTGCCCGGGCGCCCGAGGCGCCGGACACCATCGCGCGGATGAAATTCTCATGTCCCGGTGCATCGATCAGGTCGATTACGGCGTCCCCATACCGGCGATAGGCAAACCCTGCCGTGATCGAGAGGCCCCGCGCCTTCTCCTCAGGCAACCTGTCAGTGTCGATGCCCGTCAGCGCACGCACGAGTGTGGTCTTGCCATGATCGACATGCCCGATCACGACGACAGGACACGGCGTCACCGGGATCGCAACCCGCGAAAGGCCTCGACAACCCCCGTGACTTCGCCGTCTGTCAGGGTACGCACATCCATCAGAAACCGGTCGTTTCGGATCATACCAATTACGGGCGGGCGCGCCTTGCGCAAGGCAGCGGCCAGCGCGTCCGGCGTATAAGGCGAAACACCGATCGAGACAGCATAACTTTTCAGGTGCTGTTGCGGAAGCGAGCCGCCACCTGCAAACGCCTCGCTCGGAAGTGAGCTGACATCCTCAAATCCGGACCCTGTCAGCGCTGCGGCAAGTTTTTCCGCGCGCGCACGCACGTCGGCGACGGGCTGGGAAATGGCGCGCAGAACGGGCACGCTGCAAAAAGGATCATGCGGCGCGCGGTAAAGGCGGAGTGTCGCCTCGAGCGCTGCAAGCGAGAGCTTGTCGATGCGGACGGCCCGGCTGAGAGGATGGGTCTTCAGACGACGGATGAGTTCAGCACGTCCTGCGATGATGCCGCATTGAGGCCGCCGAGAAGCTTGTCGCCTGAGAACATCACGATATCGACGCCAGATGCCAGGACATCGGACACAACAGGCTCATTGCGCAGGCCGTAAGGAGACAGGTCGACAAGGACGCCGCTGCCAAGGTCTTCCATCAGGATCGTGCCGGTGGCGTGCGCCAGCGCCGCCAGTTCGTCACGCCCTGGCGTATGGGTGAAACCGACGATCTGGTAATTGCTCGTATGGCTTTTCAGAAGGACGGCCGTGTCCGGATCGATGGCCTCTGCGTAGTCCTTCGCGCGTGTCTTGTTTGTCGTGCCCACTTCGCTGAGGACCGCGCCGCTTTGCTGAATGACATCGGGCAGACGGAACGCTCCGCCGATCTCGATCAGTTCACCTCGTGAAGCGACCACTTTCCGGCCCTGCGCGGTGGCCATGAGGCTGAGCAGGACCGCCGCGGCGCAATTGTTCACAACCAGAGCCGCTTCAGCGCCGGTAAGCTCGCAGATGAGATGCTCGACATGCGTGTGGCGCGAGCCGCGCCGTCCTGTGTCCAGATCCAGTTCGAGATTTGAATGATCGGCGCCCACGGCCTGTATTGCGGCGAGCGCCTCAGGTGCAAGGCGGGCGCGCCCGAGGTTGGTATGAATGATAATTCCGGTCGCGTTGATCGCAGGCCTCAGGTTCGGCTGACGCTCCGCTTCAATCCTGTCAGCAAGGCTTTGCGCAAAAGCTTCGTTTGCAAAGTCCGGAAGCTGGTTCAGGCGGCCGGCTTTCAGGTCGGCGCGAAGAGCCTGCAGGGCTGAGCGAAGGGTATCGGCCACTTCCTGGCGCGAATAGGCGCTCAGCAACCCGGCCATGCCCGGGCTTGCGAGCAGCGCGTCCACCTGAGGCAATTGTCTCAAGAGAGTGCTCATCCGCGATCCCTGGCTTACCAACGGGCTGACTGTAGGGGCAGATCCGGGCGGATCAAGGCGCAGCGCGCCTGGCGGCTGGCAGTCGTTTCTCTCGCGGGCCCTTCGTCTGCGCAGGCACCTGTCCGGGCGAAGCGGGTTTTACGAACGCCTATCCACAGCCTGGCGTGACGATTTCGGTTGCCGACGAATCGTTCCTGCCCGGCCTGCAGGGACGCCCCGGATTTTTCCGGTTTCAGGACTGAAAAGCCGCTTCGCTCGCCATGGCGCGGACGACGGCTTCGGCGACCTTTATGCCGTCCACGGCGGCGGACAGGATGCCGCCCGCATAGCCTGCACCTTCGCCGGCGGGGTAGAGGCCGCGCACGTTGAGGCTCTGGAAATCCGCCCGGCGGGTCATGCGGATGGGCGAAGAGGTGCGGGTTTCGACGCCCGTGAGCAAGGCGTCCGGATCATCGTAGCGCGGAATTTTCCGGCCGAAGACCGGCAGCGCTTCGCGCATCGCCTCGATCACATAGTCCGGCATCAGCGCCGCCAGGTCCGCCGGGCGGACGCCGGGCCGGTAGCTGGGCGTGACTGGCCCCAGGGCGGTAGAGGGGCGGCCCGCCAGAAAGTCGGCGACGCGCTGGCCCGGGGCGAAGTAATCACGCCCGCCTGCAGCAAAGGCACGGGCTTCAAGATCGCGCTGAAGCGCGATTCCGGCGAGCGGGTGATCGCTGGGATAGTCGGCGGGTGAAATACCGACGACGAAGCCGGCATTGGCGTTGCGCTCGTTGCGTGAGTACTGGCTCATGCCGTTGGTGACGAGGCGGCCGGGCTCCGAGGCGGCGGCCACCACGGTGCCGCCCGGGCACATGCAGAAGCTGTAGGCGGTCCGGCCATTGGCGGCATGATGGGACAGCGAATAGGCCGCCGCGCCGAGATCAGGATGACCGGCGCAGGCGCCGAACATCGCCCTGTCGATCCAGGACTGCGGATGCTCGATGCGGAAGCCGATTGAGAACGGCTTGGCCTCGATATGCACACCGCGATTGTAGAGGGCCTCGAACGTGTCGCGTGACGAATGCCCGACGGCCAGGACGACCTGCGCGGCTTCAAGGAATTCGCCGGTGTGCAGGTGTACGCCGCGCAGCGTATGCCTCCCGTCCGGGCTGCGGCCGAGTTCCACATCGGTCACGCGTTGCTGGAAACGGTATTCCCCGCCCAGCGCCTCGATCTTGGCGCGCAGGCTTTCGACCATGGTCACCAGCCGGAAGGTACCGATATGCGGGTGGGCATCGGTGAGGATCTCCGGCGGGGCGCCGGCGGCCACAAATTCGGTGAGTACCTTCCGGCCGAGAAAGCGCGGGTCCTTGATCTGGCTGTAGAGCTTGCCGTCCGAAAATGTGCCGGCGCCGCCTTCGCCGTACTGGACGTTGGACTCGGGATCGAGTTGGCTGCGGCGCCAGAGGCCCCAGGTGTCCTTTGTCCGCTCCCGGACCACCTTGCCGCGGTCGAGGATGATCGGGCGCAGGCCCAGCTCGGCCAGAATCAGGCCTGCGAACAGGCCGCAGGGGCCGGCGCCGATGACGACCGGACGCAGCCGGGAAGCGCGCGGCGCCGCCGCGGGGGGGCGATAGGCGGTGTCGGGTGTGGGGCGCACGTGGGGATCGCCGCTCATCCGCCGGAGAGCAGCTGGTTCGTCGCGCAGCACGACGTCCACGATATAGGTTTTCAGGATGGCCGACTTGCGCCGGGCGTCGTGGGCCCGTTTCCAGACTGACCAGTGCAGCAGCTCATCGGCGCCGACGCCTAGCCGGGCCGCGATCGCCGCGGGCAGGTCTGCCGGGGCATGGTCAAGAGGAAGCCTGAGTTCGGAAATCCGCAGCATGGGCGCCCTTTAGCACTTCAGACAGGGCCGTGCACCCGGGGGCTGCGTTAACCCGGGCGACCTGTCACTTAAGACACGCCGCAGAAGCCCTGCAGCGTGTTCCGCGAGCGGATACCGGACCGGCTTGCGTGTCCCGGTCAGCGGTTTACGCCGCCGAATTCAACAGTCTGCAATCCTGGAGAATCCTGAGCGCGGGTTCAGGGTAAGCCTGGGACCGCTTCCGTCGCCCGCAGGCTGTTGCGAACACCGGCCGCGGACTGGCGCGACACTGTCGGTGGCCACAGAGGCGGGATCGTTCTGGAATTCCAGGCAGGCCGGCCCGGATGCGGGCCCGCTGAAGTCCGGTCGCAACCTGTTTCCGGATCCATGGCTAATGAAAATCCCGGCTTGGGGGGATGATGCGAACGTTCCGGGGGTGACGCGCCGTATCGCGCCGTCCGCCGGGCCCCCGGTTCTCGTCCGGAGGGCGGGCGACTTCGTCCGGGCGGGCGAGGACGCCCCTGATCGGGTCGCGCAGCATATCCTCCGTCAGAAGCGAAAGGTCGCCCGAGCAGTCGATCAGTTCTTCCGCCACGATGTGGGTGACGTTGTCTGCCGTCTGCACGCGGCCCCGCACATGCAGGATGCGCGCTCGCATGATAACGGGCCGGAAGCGTTCCTTGACGCGCGGCCAGACGACGAGGTTGGCGATGCCGGTCTCGTCCTCGATGGTGATGAAAACCACACCGCTGGCGGTGCCCGGCTGCTGGCGGACCAGCACGAGCCCGGATGTCCGGACCCGCCGTCCGTTGCGGGACTGCGCGGCCTCGCGGGTCGGGATGATGCCGCGCCGGGCGTGCACCTCGCGCAGGAAATGCATCGGATGATCCTTCAGGGACAGCCTCGCCGTCTGGTAATCCTGGATCACTTCCTCCGAGCGCGGAATAAGGGGCAAGGTAACGCCCGCCTCGCTGCCCTGCCCGGCAAGGCCGGCCGCCGCGAAAAGGGGGAGCGTGCGTCCCGCCGCCTCGCCGCGAACTTTCCAGAGCGCGCTGCGCCGCGAAAGACCCATCGATCCGAACGCATCGGCCGCCGCCAGGCGTTCCAGAACCGGGCGGGACAGGCCCGCGCGCCGCATGAGGGACTCCGGCGTTTCATAACCTGCGCCGCGCGCCGCCATCAGCTGTTCCATCTCATCCTGCCGCAGGCCGGTGACCTGCCGGAATCCGAGTTGCACCCTGAAGGCGCGGCCACCGGTGTCCGCAGGCTCCAGCGTATTGTCCCAGTCCGAATGGTTCACGTCCACGGGGCGCAGGTCTACGCCGTGCTCCTGCGCGTCGCGCACGATCTGTGCCGGGGCGTAGAACCCCATCGGCTGGCTGTTCAGCAGTGCGGCGCAGAACACATCGGGATGATGGCATTTGATCCAGGAGGAGACGTAGACGAGCAGCGCGAAGGAGGCGGCATGGCTTTCCGGGAAGCCATATTCGCCGAAGCCCTTGATCTGGTCGAAACAGGCTTTCGCAAAGGCCGGATCATAGCCGCGCGTGATCATCCGCGAGACGAACATGTGCTCGTAATTTTGGATCGTGCCGACATTGCGGAAGGTGGCCATCGCGCGGCGCAGTCCATTGGCCTCTTGCGGCGTGAACCTGGCGGCGTCGATGGAAATCTGCATCGCCTGTTCCTGGAACAGAGGCACCCCTTCCGTCCGGGCAAGGATGGCTTTCAGTTCGTCCGGCGGCCCGTGATCCGGCGAAGGGCCCGGAAAATTGATCGGCTCCAGTTTCTTCCGCCGGCGCAGGTAAGGGTGCACCATGTTGCCCTGGATCGGACCGGGCCGCACGATTGCAACCTCGATCACGAGGTCATAGAAGGTCCGGGGTCTGAGCCGCGGCAGCATGGCCATCTGTGCCCGGCTCTCGACCTGGAACACGCCCAGGCTGTCGGCCCTGCAGAGCATGTCATAGGTGGCGGTATCGTCCTGCGGGATGCTGGCGAGACTGTGCCCGATACCCTTGTGGCTTTCGAGCATGTCGAAGGCCTTGCGGATACAGGTCAGCATGCCGAGGGCGAGCACATCCACCTTCATGATGCCGAGCGCGTCGATGTCATGCTTGTCCCATTCGATGAAGGTACGGTCCTGCATCGCCGCATTGCCGATGGGCACGGTCTCGATCAGGGGGCCGCGTGTCAGCACGAAGCCGCCGACATGCTGTGAGAGATGGCGCGGGAAGCCGAGCAGCTGGCGGGCAAGCTGCACGGCGCGGCGGATGAGCGGGCTTTCCGGATCGAGGCCGGCTTCGGCGATCCGCTTGCCGGGCAGGCCGTCGCTCCAGCTACCCCAGACGCCGCTTGCCAGGGCGGACGAAATCTCTTCGCTGAGGCCAAGCGCCTTGCACACTTCCCGGATCGCCGAACGGGAGCGGTAGGATATGACAGTCCCGGTCAGGGCAGCCCGGTGGCGGCCATATCGTTCGTATATATACTGTATGACCTCCTCGCGCCGCTCATGCTCGAAATCGACATCAATGTCCGGCGGTTCCTTGCGCTCCGGCGAGAGGAAACGCTCGAACAGGAGATTGGACAGTGCCGGATCAACACTGGTGACGCCGAGGCAGTAGCAGACGGCCGAGTTCGCTGCCGAGCCGCGTCCCTGGCAGAGGATGCCTTGCCCGCGTGCCCAGGAGACGATGTCGTGAACCGTCAGGAAGTAGGGGGCATAGTTCAGCTGGGCGATGATGCTGAGTTCCTTGCGGATCTGGGCGGAGACCTTCTCCGGGATCCCCTCCGGATAGCGCCAGGCCGCGCCCTCCCGGGCGAGACGTTCAAGATGCGCCTGCGGCGTGGAGCCAGGGGGAATGGGCTCATCGGGATATTCATAGGAGAGCTCATCGAGGCTGAAGGTGCAGCGCTCCGCAATCTCGAGCGTACGCCTGAGAGCCGGCTCGAAGCCGCTGAACAGGCGCGCCATTTCTTTCGGGGACTTCAGGTGCCGCTCGGCATTCGCCTCAAGCCGGTAGCCGGCCGTGTCGATGGTGCAGTGCTCGCGAATGCAGGTCATCACGTCCTGCAGGGGACGGCGTTCCGGCGCGTGGTAGAGCACGTCATTGATGGCCACCAGCGGCGCGCCCGTCCC
Source organism: uncultured Acidobacteriota bacterium (assembly GCA_937881755.1). Taxonomy (GTDB): domain Bacteria; phylum Pseudomonadota; class Alphaproteobacteria; order Caulobacterales; family Hyphomonadaceae; genus Hyphomonas. The sequence continues at coordinate 755 of CALGEF010000501.1, read as the reverse complement.
GGCCGAGAGTTCTGAAAGCCGGCCGAGGTGTTCCCGGTTGCGGCCCGAATAGGTGTAGCGTGCGCCGAGCCAGGCGTGCCCCGGCGCGGCGGCGGCAACCCGTTCGAGCGCTTGCCTGAAGGCGGACGTCAGGGGTTCCGGCGGCAGCACTATCAGCATCTGCCCCTCACTGGCCGCAAGGATATCTTCCATCAGGATCCGGCAGCTGCCTTTCCCCGCCCTCAGCTTGCCTTCGGAAAGGAGGCGGGAGAGGCGTCCGTAAGCTGGCCGGTCCACCGGGTAGGCGAGAATGTCCGGCCCGTCCTCCGGCGCGAGCCGGGCGCCCACCAGCAGCTTCAGGCCGGCCGCCTTTGCCGCCACGTGCGCGCGTACGACCCCCGCAAGCGTGTTACGATCCGCCACGCCGATGGCGCGCAGGCCCAGGGCGGCCGCGCATTGCACCAGTTCCTCCGCATGGCTTGCGCCGCGAAGGAAGGAGAAGCTGGTCGTCACCGCAAGTTCGGCATATCCGGTCATGCGAACAGTCCCTGTACGAACCATTCCGGATCCATGCCCCGGTCATCGCCGTAGAGGCCTTCGCGGAAGACCCAGTAGCGCCGGCCGTCGCTGTCTTCGATACGGTAATAGTCACGCGTGCGGGGCAGCCTGCCGCGCTCGCCCGGTGCGGGGGGAAGGTAAGTCCACCATTCCGGGGCAATCCGTTCGGGGCCGTCAGCGCGCACAACCCTGCGCAGGCAGCGGCGCCAGACGAACTG